>DASXMT010000022.1:0-5085 GCA_036495505.1 Acidimicrobiales bacterium
GGGCCCAGCTCTTTCCACACCCGGCGGGGCTGGCGGGTGTGGACGAGGAACGTCTGTAGGTAACCCTTGTACCAACGGGAGCGCTGCCGCAGCCAGTTGATCGGGTCGCTGTTCGCCTCCTCCAAGGTGACCGACTGGAGCACCGCCGTCCGGTACCCGGCACGGGCCAGTCGGATGCCCAGATCGGCGTCCTCGGTGACGTTGTAGGGATCCCAGCCGCCCACCTCCTGGAGGACGTCGGTGCGGATGTGGTTCGACGTGCCCCCGAGCGGAATGGGCGAATCGGTGGTCATGAGGCCGGGCAGGATGTACCCGAACCACTGGTTGTACTCGGAGGTGAACCACCGGGTGAGCAGGTTCTGCCCATCGTTGTGGTACGAGAGCTTGGCCTGGATGCAGGCGACCCGGTGCGGCAGGCGGGCGAAGGCGGCAACGGCGCGTCGGAGCTGCAACGGCTCGGGCAGGTCCTCGGCGTCATAGATGGTGGCAAAGGTTCCTCGGGCGAAGTGCAGTCCGTAGTTGCACGCCTTGGGCTTGGTCCGGGGCTCCGCCGGGGGCACCAGCACGATGTTGGCTCGCAGCACCCCAGAGCGCAGCCCCTCGTAGGCCAACGACACCGTCTTGTCGTCGTCCGCCTCGAGCAGGAGCTGGATGTCGAGCTTGTCGTCGGGGTAGTCGAGGGCGCCCAGGCTCTGCATCAGGCGGGTCACCACCTCGGGCTCGTCGAAGGCAGGGACGAAGACGGTGTACA
This sequence comes from Acidimicrobiales bacterium, assembly GCA_036495505.1. GTDB lineage: Bacteria > Actinomycetota > Acidimicrobiia > Acidimicrobiales > RAAP-2 > DASXMT01. The sequence continues at coordinate 752 of DASXMT010000022.1, forward strand.
CGGGCAGGTCGTCATCGGCGATGGCGCGCGCCTCCTCGTCGGTGACGTGTATCTCCGGGGAGTTGCCCACGCCGCGGGAGAAGAGCATCACCCTGTCGATCAGGTTTGACAGGTACAGGACCATGGCCAGCGCCACCAGAGTGACCCCGGTCTGGCCCGGCCACAGCACCAGGGCCGCCACCACCAGGGCCACCGCCCCGAGCAGCACCAGCCGTTGGCCCCTGGTCACGGTCACCGCAGCCGACATGTGCGGCTGCCCCTCGAACAGGCCGCGCACGCTCTGGTGCAGGGCGACCGCTTGAGCCTCGGACAGCTCAGGATCGGCGACGGTCACGGTGTCCTCGCGTACTGACGGGCCACCACCTGGGCTGAGAAAGCGGTGAGCCGGCCGACGGTGGATTTCGTCGGCCCAGGGCTGGACATCGTCGAGACCCCGCGCAGGATGTCGGTGAACGTGGTGCGAACACTGCTGTTGGCACCAGGAGCGCCCGGAGCAGGGAAGCCCACGACCCCGGACGCGTCCTCGAGGGCCCACACCGTGACCCGCTGGAAGGTGACGGTCCCGTGTTCAGGGATCTTCCACGTCCAGGTGAGCATGGCCCACTGGGCCTGCACGGGCGATGGTGCGGCATAGGCGTTCGCGTAGAACAGGGTGGCCACCACTCCGTGTCCGAGCGAGACGGTCGTGGGCGACTGCACATAGGGAACCGACAGCCGATAGCACGAGATCGCCGGGTACACGGACAGCTGCCCGACGCTCGGCGCGGTCAGGGCGTCGACCACGATGTGCTGGCGCTTCACTCCGCTTCCGCCGGCGAGCCGATAGCGGAACCACGTCGATCCGGTGCCGAAGTAACGCGGCGCCCAGGTCTCGCTCTGACGGTCGTGGATGGTGGAGAATCCCACGGGGACCACCGGGCCGCTCGTCCACCCCGGGCCGGTCATGGGGAGCGACCGTGGGCTGATGGTCGGCGGGGCGAACTTGGCGAATGCGCCCAACGCCGCGCCCAGCACCAACAGGGCCACCATGGCGGCAATGGGCTTTCCCACCACGCCGCGCGCCCCCTTGGAGGCAGCCGGCAGTCGAAGAGGCGTCCGCTTCCGACGCACGGCGATCGTCACCACCACGACGAGGGCCACCAACGACGGCACCAGCTGCACCGCCACCGGAGCCAGCACGGTGGAGGCCACAGCGAACACCACGACACCGACGGCCAAGGTGAGCGCCCCGTCGACCAGGCGGCGACGCACCGGCGGACCCGTTGCCACCACCACGACGACGGTGGTGGCCATGACGTTCAACAGCGCGTAGGTGCCGCTGGTCCCACCGAGGGCGGCGCCGAGGAGTCGGTACGGCAACGGCCAGCACGCCAGCAAGAAGAACCACGCCGCCCAGGACCGGCCGGCGGCCCGGGTTCCGAACAGGAGGATGCTGCCGACCATGACCAACAGCACCAGGGCCAGGACGTCGATCCGCACCAGACCGGCGATGACCCCGAGGCGGGGTCGGAGAAGCACGTCGAGCATGACGATGAAGACGGTGAGACCGATGGCCAGCACCCAGTCGACCTGGCGGTCGTGGATGTCCAGGTCCCTCCCCCGGCGCAGCTGCGTGCCGAGGACGAGAACCAGGCCCCAGACCGGGAGGAGGGCGAGATAGGCCAACGGGTCGCCGTTGGCCGACTGCACCACCACCGACACCAGCGTCTGGTGAAAGCCGAGGCCCACGGCGGCAATCAGGACCAGCCAACGACCGAGCAGTGGATACGGCCGCTGGTGCCACCACGAGGGCGTCGGGGCGGGAGCCGCCGGCTCGTCTCCGACCGGCGGGGACTCCCCTACCGGACGTTCTGGAGCCAGCAGGTCAACCATCGTCGTTCCATGCCGTCCCGCTGGGGTCGGCAGCGACGGTTCCCGTCGCGCTGGTGCCGGGTTCGCCACCCCCGGCCGAGCCGGTGACATCATCACCGCCGTCGGACGATCCCGCCCGAGCCGCCTCATCGGTGGTGTCGGCGGCGCGGCGTCGGTAGCGAACGACAGCCCAGATAGCCAGGGCCAGCACGACGACCACGAACAACAGGGCAAGGCCGACGTAGAGGAGGCTATGGCCAGGGGCCGTGGCCGTGAACACCGGAGTCCCGCCCGACCTGACCGTCAGGTTCACCAGCGAGCCGGCGGGGCCGACGGCCACCACGTCACCGGTGAGAGCCGACCAACCCGCCGCCGTATTGCCCAAGGTGGCGAACAGCCGGTCCATGAGGGCCCAGTTCTCGGACGTGCTGGCCAGCACCACCGTGCGGTTGCTGTTCGTCTGGTTGAACACCTGGATGGAGGCCAACCGGGAGCTCATGGCGAATGCCCCACCGGACGGTTTGTCGACCCGGTACACCGATTGCCCCCGGTACTGCAAGGGGGCGCCCATGTTCGCCGGCACGTGATCGTCCGCCGCCACCAGCAACAAGGGCAGCTGATTCCCTTCGGCGGCAGCCAGGGATACGACCGTCGGGCGCAACAGCACCGACGAGAGGCGTTGGAGCCCGCAAACCGTCTGGACGGCGGTCGAGAGGCGGGCGGCACTGGGCGTGTCGAAGGCCACCTGGAAGTTGGGCATCAGCGACTGCGGTAGCCCGGTGAACCCGCCGGTACCGCCGGGGGTGTTGGTGACCTGGACGGTGGAACGCGGGTCGATGTCGAAGTTCATCGTGCGCCCCGCGCTCTGGCAACTGAACCCGGCGGGAAAGTAGGTAACCGTGAGGAGCACGACCGTCGAGCGCCGGATCAGCGGGGCGGGGATGGTGAAGGGGAGGTTCAGGACGCCCGAACCGTTGAGCTGCTGGGTGGCCAGCGTCACCCCTCCCACGCTGGCCTGGGCCGTGGCCTTGGCCCCGGTCTCGACCGGGCTGTAGGCCGCTTTCAGGGCCACGGCCATCGATGTCGCCACCCCGCCCAGGCGGGTCTCGTCGATGGCAAACGTCAGCTGTTGTTGGCCGCTGAACGTGGAGGAACCGGTCAGGCCCAGTTGGTCGAAGGTGACGGGGTTCAGCTGTACCGTCGGCGCCACGAGGGGCTTGACGACGGTGGCGTTGGTGGCCTGCACCACCTTGTTCAGGGCGGAGGTGAGCAGCGTCCCCTGCTCGGGCAGCGTGGTGGCCGAGCCGGTCACCGAGAGCAGGGCATTTCCGCTCGGCTCCGAGGACAACTGGATTCCTGCGGCACCACTCTGGTTGATGACGATGCCACGGACCAGCGAGCCCGTGGGCAGGCTCGGCGGAGACGGGCTGTCCCAGTGCTGCACCGACACGGCGACGGGCACGAGATGGTACGCCGAGACAGCGCCGGCGGCGATGGTGAGGGCGGCGGTCTCCTCGGCCGGGGTGGGAACGGACGGCACGTACAGGACGAGCTGATGGAGGACCGGCGGGAAGAAGGTGGCGATGGAGTCGGGTGTGGCGAACGATCCCGTATAGACCGCGGTCGGGTTGATCAGCTGCAGTGGAAGGGCACCGCTGCACGTGCTCGATCTCGCAGCGCCGCCGGCATGGGCCTGCTCGAGCACCAAATTGAACGTCTCGTAGCCCCCGACCACTGAGGCGTCATCGATGGGGGCGACGAACGGCACCTTCTGCTGGTGGTCGGAGTTGGCAGGCAGGTCGATCGCACCGATGTACTGGGTCCCCGAATTGATGACGATCGTCCCTGTGCCGAAGTCGGGCGGGATGATGAGGTCGCCCCACAGCGATGCGGGGTGCAACTGGTCGGGAACCGGCAGCTGCACGCCGACGGTGGTTCCGCCGTTGGCGAAGGTGTAGCTCTGGGGCAGTCCCAGCTGCTTGAAGCTGAACACCGTGTCGGGGGCCGAACCCGCGGCCGTGGACGCTGGTGTCGTCGCTGCTGGCGTCGTCGCTGCTCCCGCTGAGGTGGCCACAACCGCCGGTACCGCCAGCCCGAAGATCATGGCGATGCTTGCGCCGAGGATGACCAGCCGCCTGGGCAGCCAGGGCGCTCGGTGCCAGCATCGATCCGTTTGTGCTGTTCTTCTCACGTTGACGTGTCTCCTCGAACCAACCTGCGCGTGTTCCGCGCAGCTCGCTCAGTTGCGTTCGACTACCAACCGGGGCAAGTCGCGCCACGGTCGTGCCCGCCGATATGACGACTGGGCCATACCTGACTTCTGGCCCGGCTCGATGGAGAACCCGGCTCAACTGCCGGGGCAAGGACTCGCTTCGCAGAACCCAAACCCGTTATCGCTCAGTGTACGTTATCAGCACTTGCTGTGATGTACTCACCACTTTACGAAACATTTAGCCGAGTCAGCCAAAATCCTGGGAATTAGC
>DASXMT010000023.1:0-1883 GCA_036495505.1 Acidimicrobiales bacterium
GATCGTCGTGCTCACGGACATCACGCAGGAGCGCGGCCCTCGCCAGGCCGACGGCAGCGACCAAGAGCACGGCCACCAGCACCAGACGGAGCAGTGGTCGATCGCCGTGGGGTGTCACCCAGATGACGGCCAGGACCATCAGGGTCAGGCCAATGGCGCCTCCGGCGATCCCGATGCCCCGACGGGGCATCCGCTCGGTTGCCGCCCACCATATGCCGCTAACCGCGACGGCGAGCCCAACGAGCGCAAGAACGAGGTACCCAAGATTGCGGGTGGCAAAGACGACGAGTGCCACGGCCACGAGCAGGCCGCAACCGAGCGAACCCACCGCCAGCCCGCGTTCGCGCCCGGTGACCCGTAGCGGGTGAAGTGCTTCCGAACTTGCTGACGTATGCATCCCTTCCCTCCCAGTGCTCAACGTAGGGCATGGGTGCCTCTAGGTCCAAGGACCCGCCATCGAGAGTGACATCTGCAACACCTCGTGGACCTTGGGCATCGAGTCGAGGGCCGAGCCGAAGTGGAATCCGCGTCAAACCTTTACCGGGACTCCCAAACCAGCGTCATCTTGCAGCGTCGCCGTCGCCAGGCAGCGTCATCTTGACATTTCGACCGGGGCCCGCCGGCCCCAATGGCGGCCGCCAGTCGTGGAGCCTCCAAGATTGTTGAAGCGGAACGGGAGCCGCACGGCTGGACTAGACAGATGCCAACGGCGGGACGCCGAACTCACGGCGCACGTCTTCGAGATCCCATTCCGCCATGCTCAATAGGTCGACGTCGTACATGTCGGCGCTGCACTCCGATCCGCGCCGCAGGGCCTCGGCCATCATGGAGCGGCCGAGCTCATGGTCGAGCACGGCCGAGCGGGCATGTTCGTACCCCGGGAAAATGTGACCGACCTCGTGCACCAGCAAGTTCCCTAAGAATCCCAACCAGTTGCGGTCCGTGTCGGCCGCCGAAAGCATCATCGCACCCAGTGCGATCTCACCTTCACCTGTCGGTTCGTACCCGGCGATGACATGCGTCGCATCGTGGCGCATGAAGGTCTCTCCTGTGGGGGACGATGACTCTGGCAACTCGAAGCCATGGCGAAGATGGAAGTCGAGGAACGCCCAACCCAGCGTGGTAGGCGGAAGGTTTTTGTATGCCTCCAGCTTCGCTCGCAGCGGGTCGGGTCCCGGCGAAGGCTCGTTGACCGGGCCGCCGAAATCGGACGGCAAGACGAAATCGTCCGGCAGGCCGTAGAGGCGAAGGTAGTCCTGATACGTCCGGTCCGCACTCGCTCGAACGAGGTCTCGGGCAAGGATGAGGCCAGGGCCACTCTGGTCTACAGCCCGTGCGTACGCTTCGGTCGAAGCAAGCCTGGCTTCAGTGGCGGGGTGGCCACAGTATTCAACCGTGACGAGAAGCTCCCTCAGTCTCCGTCGGTCCGCTTCACTCGTGACGCTCTCGGCTACCTCAGTGGGCGAGACGACTCCCCGGTCAACGAGCTCTCTGTCCCGTCCCCAGCAACCGACCACCAGCGTTTCGATAACCGAGCGCTGCTCGTTGGTCGGGCCACCTTCGACGCTGGCCGCACCCATGAGTGCGCCGACGATCGGTTCCACTGCAGCTTCGCTGATCAATGGCGTCACGTTGTTCTCCTCGTAACTAGTTCACTCATCGCGTCGCCCCTTTCACAGAACGTGAAGATACCATACACCGTCCAATCAGGAATCGGCGGGTATCTGGATCTGAGCGGCCAGGTCAGAAATGAGACGGGGTCTTCCGCCCGTCGCCCACCGCAGGTCGCCGCCCGGGCTGCTCGCCCGGGCTTCGGGCTCCTGACCTCAGGCGAATGTGAAGCTACGGGAAATTGTCGAGTCGGCGATGGACGAGATCGAATG
>DASXMT010000024.1:0-2905 GCA_036495505.1 Acidimicrobiales bacterium
CGCTCGGAGCCGTCGACAGAGACCGGAGCGACCACCAGCGTGACCACCGCCCCGTTGAGGATGGGACCCACCGACCCGCGCACCGAGAACGAGCCGTCGGGCCCGACCGTCGCCGTGAGCCCGGGCCGCGCCAGGGCCGCACCGCCGGGTTCGGCGACCGGCAGGACCACGGCGGCGGGAACCGAGCCGTCGGCCAGCTGAGGCAGGAGCGACCCGGCCTGGGCTCCGCCGCCGACGGCGGCGATGACCGAGGCGGCCAGTGCGGTCGATGCCCACGGCCCGGGAGCGGCGGCGCGCCCCAGCTCCTCGAGGACTACGGCCAGCTCGACCAGCCCCGCTCCCTGTCCGCCCAGGTCCTCGGCGATGTGGACGCTCAGCCACCCTCGTTCGGCCAGCTCCGGCCAGAACGGCGGCAGCTCGTCCTTGTCGCCGTCGAGGGCGGCCCGGGTGGCCTCGGGCGGGCACCGGGACTCGATCCATCGCCGCAGCGACATACGGAGGTCCTCGTGCTCATCGGCGATTCCGATCGGCATTGGTCAGGCTCCCACTCGGTTGTGGAGGTCCCCCGGCCCCGGCGACGGGGAGCGCCCTCAGATACTGGTTCGTTTCTAGCATCCGCGAGCCGGTGAACCAGAACTCGTTCTAGTCACGGGACTCGGATCCTCGATGGGAATCATGGCGAGCCCATGGGCGACCACGATCCCGATGAGACGTGATTGCCGGCATCGACGTCCAGGAGCACACCGGTAATCGACCGGGCCTCCTCGGCCAGCAGGAAGGCGGCGGCGGCGGCGATGTCATCCGCCTCGGTGAGCCGACCGAGCAGCAGGCGCTCACCGGCGGCGCTCCCGCCGTCGGCGTCCCACATCGGCCGCGTGGCCGACGTCATGGTCAGACCGGGGCTGACCGCGTTGACCCGGATCCCCCGCGGTCCCAGGTCGTTGGCCAGCGTGCGGGTGAGGGCGTTGAGGGCGGCCTTTCCGGCTGCGTACGCGGCCATCGACGGCGTCGTCTTCTTGGGTGAGCCGCTCGAGACATTCACAATGGCACCCCCACCGTCGGCCAGGCCACGCCTCACCGCCTCTTGGATCAGGGCCAGGGTCGGCCACGTGTTGAGGGCCAGCGTGTCGAGCAGTGAGGCGCGGTCGATGGCCAGCGCCGAGCCCTGATAGGTGGCCCCGCCCACCGTGTTGACCAAGAGGTCGATCCGTCCGAAGTGCTCGAGGGCGGCATCGACCAGTCGGACCGGGGTCTCGTCGTCATCGGCCGCGCCGGGCACGGCCACCACCGCTATCCCCTCGTCGCACAACTGTTGCTCGGTGGCCCGGAGTCGATCTTCCGATCGGGCGTTGATGATGACCGACGCACCCTCGAGGCCCAACCGACGCGCCGTCGACCTGCCGATGCCCGGGTCTGTCGAGGCCCCGGTGACCACGCCTACCTTGCCCTCGAACCGCCGACCGTACGTCCGCTCGTCCACAGATCTCCCTTCGCCGCGTGCGCGCGGCGTTCGCCGCCGGCGCAGAGATTAGACGACGGATCCACGGGCTCAGTGGCTGACGTTGGCCACCGTGCTGACGTAGACCGTGGCACCGGTCACCGCGCACGGGGTGCCCGAGTAGCCGGCAACCGAACCCCAGGAGGCCGGCACCGACGTGGACCAACCCGGGAACCGGATGGCCAGGGAGAACGAGCCCTCCGGGCATGACCAGGAGGACCAGGTGAGGCTGGATCCGGCCTGAGAGCCGGTGGACGAGGGCTGGAGCACGGCGGGGACGGCGGAGCGGGGCACGCTGGCCGGCTCGTAGACCGAGAGGCGCTGTCCGCCGGCGTTGAGCACGCCGACGGTGGGGACGCCCTGCAAGGAGCAGGCCGTCGAAGAGATGTTGTGGAAGAGGACGGCTCCGGCGGGCGCGGTGGGCGCGCTGCCGAGGACGTAGAGCGTGACCGAGGTCGAGATCTGCGATGGCGTACACGATGCGACTGACGACTTCTTGGCCACGGTCTGCGGTGCGGCCACCCGGACAGCCGGGCGGTGGGTAGACGCGTCGGCGGTCGGCGTCAGTTCCGGCACGAGGAGCGACAGGGCCACTGCCGAAAGGACGACCGCAGGGGCGGCCACCGGACGGCGCCCCGGAGCGAGCGATCGGCGCAACGCCCTCATGCGTTGGTCACCGCGGAGGGAGGCGGGATCTGGCCCGGACCGGTGGGCAGGCAGGTGTAGGACTGGACCGGGTTGGCCGGGTCGGGCAAGCGGGGTGGGGTCAAGAACGCTGGCTTCGCCGTCAGGTCGACCATGTCCAGCACGTCGTGGGCATTGGCATCGCGACGGGTCAGGGCGGGCAGGTTCCACTTGGTCTCGATCGTCTTGAGTATCGACGTGTGGTCGTAGATGGTGTGGGAGACGTAGTCCTTCTTGGCGAACGGCGAGATGACGCCGCCGGGTACCCGGAAGCCGTAGCGGGCGAAGGTCCCCGGGAGGCTCCCGGGAGGGAGATCGGGCGGGATGTCGTCGGGTGGGATGGCCGCCGGCGGCGGCACGTGGTCGTACCAACCGCCCCACTCGTCGTAGGTCCAGATCATCAGGGTCTTGGACCACTGCGGACCGCTCATCACCGAGGAGACGACATCGGACAGGAACTGGTCGCCGAACTGGATGTTCTGCGGGTTCTCCTCGGACTGGATGGTGAAGTTGGGGTCGAGGAGCGAGAACTGGGGAAGGGTGCCGGCCGCCGCATCGGTGTAGAACTCCTTGATCGTCACGACGTTGTCCCTGATGGCCGGCTGTCCCAGCTGCGAGAGGTAGACGCCGACGCTGGGTAGGTCCGAGTAGTAGTCCTTCCAAGTGATCCCGTGCTTGTTGAGGCTGTCGAAGATGGTGCCGTTGGGCGGCAGGGGGGCCGGG
>DASXMT010000025.1:0-5434 GCA_036495505.1 Acidimicrobiales bacterium
AAGAATGCCGAGTTGGTGGTGGAAGTGCGAGATCGAATCCCCAGTTCGACGTCTCCGAAGCAACATGGGCACGAGAACAACCGCCCACACCACTACGAGGAACACAAGGACCATTAGCGTCAACTCCTCGACCTACCTTCCTTGTCTAAAAACCCTAACGACGAGTGTCCGGACAGTGGTGGATGGTCGGGGATGACCGCGCCGACGACAACTGCGCAACTCAGTTGCAACGCCCTCCCCGGCTGCTGCATTCGTGCCGTTGTACACCTCTTGGGAGCCGCGCTCAAACGATTTTCTAGTTCCCAGGTGAAGCCGGGTGGACGGTCTGGACGGTGTTCCGGTTGACTGCTCCGGCAATTGCCGCTACAGCGGCGACGGTCGAACGAGCCGGATCCGCGGTCCGGGTCTTTGCTGCGACCTCTCGCCGACACTGGCCGACCCCGGGCCGATCAGGTCTCGCTGGCGGCCCGCAGGGGCTCGCTCACCGCTCGAGCGCTCCACCGCCCCTCGGAGCGGGTCACGGTGACCGGTACCCCGAAGCACTCCGAGACCGTGGCCGAATTGAACACCTCGTCGATGGGGCCCGACACCAGCATCCGACCGCCCTGGAGCAGCGCGGCATGGGTCACGCCGGGCGGGATCTCCTCGGCATGGTGGGTCACCAGCACCAGTGGGGGAACCGAAGGATCCTCGGCCAGTGCCGCGAGACGGCCGATCAGCCGTTCCCGCGCCCCCAGGTCCAGACCTGCTGCCGGTTCGTCCATGAGCACGAGCTCCGGATTGCCCATGAGGGCTCGGGCCAACAGCACCTGCTGGCGCTCGCCCTCGGACAACAGCCCGAAGGGGCGCTCGTCGAAAGCGGCGCCACCGAACCCCGCCTCGTGCAAGAGGCGGTCGGCCTCGGCCCGGTCGTCGTCGGTGTACTCGTTCCACCACGTCTCCAGCGCGGCGTGGCGCCCGGTCAGCACCACCTCGAGCGCAGGCAGCGTCGGTCGGAGGGCACGGGTCACCGCCGCGCTGACCACGGCAATGCGCTGACGGAGCACGCGCATGTCCACCGTTCCCAACCGCTCACCCAGGATCTCCACCGTCCCGCGGGTGGGCCACAAGGCCGAGCCGGCCACCCGCAGCAGGGTGGTCTTCCCCGAACCGTTTGGCCCCAGCAGCGCCCATCGTTCCCCTGTCCGAACCGTCCAGGAGATGTCGTCGAGCAGCGCGTTCTTCTCGCGCACCACGGCGACGCCCTCGAGTTGGATGGCCACAGGTTTGGGCGCGTCGGAGGACTCGGAGCTGGTGGCCATGGACACAGTCTGCCGTGTGCTGTCACCGTTCCCGCGCCCAACGGGCGGATCCCGTCGCGTTCAGGCCGGGGGCGGCTCAGGGATCCCGGGCTCGATATACACCCATCTGGCGCTGGGCACCGTTGAGCGGATGGCCACCTCGGCCTGGTCGACAACCACAGCCGCCTCGCTGACCGAGAGGGCCGGATCGAAGATGACCTTGGCCCCGACGAGCAGTTCCTCGGGGGACACATGGACGGCCCGAAGGTGCACGACCCGCTCGATGCCCTGGGTCTGGGCCAATGCGTCCTCCACCGACTTGAGCTGCACGTCCGATGCGGACTCGCCCACCAGCAGGGAGACCATCTCGGTACCGAGGATCAACGAGTTCGTGCCCAGGAGGAGTCCGATGGCCAGCGAGCCGGCGGCGTCGAACACCGAGCTACCGGTCACTGCGGTCAGGATCAACGCGACGAGGGCAAATCCGAGACCGAGGAGTGCGCCGGAATCCTCCAGGAGAAGCACGGCGAGCTCGGGGACACGGGTGGCCCGTACGAATCGGAGCCAACCCGCGTTCTCCCGTTGCTGGTTGGCGGCACCCACCGCGGTCCGGAGCGACCAGGACTCCAGGGCGATGGTCACGGCGAGGATGGCGAACGCCACCGGGAGGTAGTCGACCGGGTGGGGATGGATCAGCTTCTCGATCCCCTCGTAGATGGAGAACAGGGCGCCCAGACCGAAGAGGATCTCAGCGACGAGAAATCCCCCGAGGAACCGGTAGGCGCCGTACCCGAACGGATGCAGCAGATCGGCCCTCTGTTCCGATCGCTGCTTCCCGACCAGAAGCACCACTTGGTTCCCGGTGTCGGCGAGAGAGTGGGCGAACTCGGCCACCAGGGAGCTCGATCCGGTCAGGAGGAATCCCACCAACTTGGCCGCAGCCACGCCGATGTTGGCCAGCAAGGCCACGATCACTGCCCGGGTGCTGGTGTGCTTCGACCCCTCGTCGACCTCGGTCATCGCCCTCCTGGTCTCGTGATCGGTGCGCACCGATCGTGGGAGATCCGTTCCACCCGGGGGTCGAGACCGGCAGCGTCTGGGACCGTCGCCACGCCACCCACCGTACCGGTCCCATATGGCCGGGTTCGGGCGATGCCGGTGCCCTCGCCCTGTCGCAAGTGCCGGGCCATGATGGGGCGTGCCGATTGATGACCGCTACCTGCTCGACAACCAGCAATCCGAGGCGGGAGTTCGTTTCGACGCTTTGTCGACGCTGTTCAACCCCTCGACCTTCCGCCATATCGCCTCGCTCGGCATCACTGAGGGCTGGCGATGCTGGGAGGTGGGCGCCGGTGGCCCCAGCGTTCCCACCTGGCTGGCCCAGCAGGTCAAACCGGGTGGTCACGTCGTGGCCACCGACATCGACGTGTCCTGGCTGGATGGTGATGGCGATGGTGACCAGCAGCCCTACGCCCTCCGTCGCCACGACGTCGGGGTGGACGCACCGCCCGCCGGCCCGTTCGACCTCGTGCACGCTCGGCTGGTGCTGGTGCACGTTACCCAGCGCGTCGAGGCGCTCGTCGCCATGGCCAGTGTCCTCCGCCCGGGAGGGTGGCTGGTGCTCGAAGAAGCCGACCCCGCCCTTCAGCCTCGCGTCTGCCCGGACGAGTACGGCCCCGAGCAGCAGCTGGCCAACCGGCTCAAAGGCGGGTTCCGGACCTTGATGGCGGCTCGGGGGGTCGACCTGGCCTATGGACGGACGCTCCCCCGCCTGCTTCGCCAGGCTGGACTGGTCGATGTCCGAGCAGACGCCTTCTTTCCCATGACCGGGCCGGCCTGCGAGCAGTTGGAGCTGGCTACTGTGGCCCAGATCCGCCAACGCCTGGTGGCTGCGGATGCCGCGACGGACGAAGAAATCGACCAACATCTCGCCAACGTCTCGGCCGGTGGCATGGATCTAGCCACATCGCCCATGATTTCGGCCTGGGGACGCAGGCCGGGCGAAGCTCCTTAGCTGCCGACAGGGGGCACACGACGGCAGCCTGTGAATATGTTCGTTACAGTCGCGACACCGGCAACCCCACGAGGAGCACCCGATGACGCTGCCCGCAGCACCGCAACCGCCCATCGCTCCGGGCGTTGGTCGGATCGGCAAGCACCGCAACGTGATCCTGGTCTGGTTGATCTGGCCGATCATCACGCTGGGGATCTACTCCCTCGTCTGGTGGTACAAGATCAACCGCGAGACCCACGACTTCGACCGCCGTATTGAAGTATCGCCGGGCGTGGCCGTGTTGGCCATCGTCCCCGGTTTCATCCTCCTCGTGCCGCCGTTCGTCACGACCTTTCGCACCGGCCAGCGCATCCAGCAGGCCGAGTTGGCGGCGGGGATACCCAATCCCATCAGCCCGGGGCTCGGTCTGCTCCTGAGCTTCATCGTGAGCCTGCACGTCATCTACATGCAGAGTCACTTGAACGGACTTTGGGCCGTCTACAACACTCCAACCGAGGGCACCGAGGTTCAGCTGCAGGCCTAGAGGTCCGGCCCCCCTTGGACCGGTGCCGAGGAAGGTGGCTACACGTTGAAGCGGAACGTGGCAGGCACAGACGGCAACTGTTGAACATCGACGGCACACGTAGTGTGACCTGCTGCAATGCATTGAGCGTCGTTGGCTGTCGATTGTCTCCGCTGGACATCCTGAGGACTTTTTGAGGACCGTCGCTCCCCCCCTCGTAGCCTCAGCAGATGGACACTACGCCGAGGCTGTCTGGGCCAGGCAGCCGGACTACCCCCGAAGGTGTTGGCGCTTCGTGTCGGATCAGGCCGGTCGCGCCACCGAGTGTCCTGGGCCAGTCGAGTGGGAGGGGAGGACCAAGGTGGGCCGGAAGTGGCTCGAGGCCGACAGTTGCGACGGCCACGTCGACGCGGAGTTCATAGGTGCGCGCAGGCTGCAGGCTGCCGCAGTCGACGGGTACGAACGTCCAGGGAGGGCGCTAGCGGCGCTTAGGGGCGACCCAGAGCGAGACTCTGCTCGCTGGCATTGAGGCCGAGGCCACGGAGGTCAAGGCGCGTTGAGAGCAGCCTTAGTCCGCTCGACGAGTCCCGGATTGTTCTGGCCGAACTCATCGCTCATTACAAGACTCTTGAGGTCGCTCTGGAAGTCGCCGGCCGCGATCCCGACGGCCTCGTAGGCGAACTCCTGGCGGCGTTGGATGCGCTCGATCCCCGCGGCCAGGACATGGACGAGGTCGAGCTGTACGTTTACCTTGCCCGCAAGCCGAGCGATTCCGTCGTCCTGCTGCTCGGCCAGACGTCCGAGCGCGTTCGACAGATCCTGGACCTCATCAGCGAATCCCATGACCGCCTCCTCTCCTTGGTGGGACCGTGCCACGATTGCTCCGCCCATCTCGATTGGGTGCGTCCCGCCCAGCAGACTACCGACGCCGACGCCTACGCCTCCGCGCTGCGAGGGCTCGAGCCAGCGCCGTTTCGGCCGGGTTAGACCCCTCTGGACCGTACGGATCGGCCTCGGAGTCATCCGGCCCTTGGCGTAGCTGACGGAGTGGATGGCCCGACGGACACCATGAGGGATGAACTGGCGCAGCAGGCTCACTTGATCCGTCCCGTCGCCTTAGGCCACGCCTCGACGGCATCGCGAGACCATACGCGCACGCCTCGGCCGGGGAGTGACCTCTAGTCAGGTGGTGGCGATCCGACGCGAAGCACTACAACCAGCCATCATCTCCGCAGGCCCATGACACGGGGCCGACGCGCTTGTATAGTGCTTATTGTGCCGCTCGGCACTCACTCGAACTCGCACAGTGAGGGTGGGACGTGCGCTGTTATAAGTAGGGGGAGGAATCATGAGAGTGTCCCGGCTTACTCGTGGACTTGGTGCCTTGGCAGTGGGGGCCGGCGGATTGGGCTTGAGCTTGGCGCTCGCGGCCCCGGCGAGTGCGAATGTGACCGGCTTCGATCCGCCACCGCCGAGCGGGTCAGGCGGCTTCTACGACAGCAGTGGACCTATCACCGTGGCACCTTCCGGTGACAGCGTGCAGTTGGTGGTCACGGTCGAACAGCTGGGGACGAGCGTGACACCGGACGGCAGCATCTCGCTCACCTGGAACCCGGCTGACTTCACCCTCGTCGGGAC
>DASXMT010000026.1:0-5400 GCA_036495505.1 Acidimicrobiales bacterium
CTCTCCGCCAGTGTCCTGGCCATTCTCGCTGCGGAGGTCGGTGCCCTCGACCTCGCCTACGACTACCTGGGAGAGGCCGCGCTCATTGACCTCGACGACCGCGAGCAGAACACTCGCGACGGACTTCACCTCGCTTCGCTCGCTGGGTCGTGGTCGGGTCTCGTTGCAGGCTTCGGTGGGCTTCGCTTTCGCAACGGCCACCCCTGGTTAAGCCCCCGCCTCCCCGAGGAGATCACGAAGCTCCGGTTCACCCTCCGCTATCGGGCCCGTCGTCTTTCCGTGACGATCCAGCAGGACAGCGCGACCTACGAGCTCCTCGAGGGCGATCCGATCACGGTGTTCCACCACGGCAACCGACTGGATCTCCGCGATCGCCCCGTCGTGGCGGCGCTACCTGCCCTGGGCGCGACGCCGGAGATCACGCAACCACCGGGCCGTGCTCCGATTCACCGCCAGCGCACCCCCCGGTAGCCCGGCAGCCGGGCGCAGACCGTACCCGCCGGTAACACCAACAAGGCACTCGAGATCTCGTTCGAGCGGCCCTAAATCACGGCCTCCTCGCCTGCTGTCTCTACGTAACCGGCCCCAAAGGCCGCCCGATTTCCGGCAGGGTGGACATCGGCACCTACGAACGCTCCTGGCGTCTCGTCCCCCGACACGGCTGGGCGCATGGCTCGCACCACGTCGTCGCCGATCCGGTCCTCCAGGGCCTGGGCGGCAACTCCATCACTCGCCTCTTTGACCGGGATCTGGCCCGGCTCGAAGACGGGTCCCCGAACGCCCCGTCACCCACACTGACGTTCAGCCCACACTGACGTGTTGCCTCACATCGCTACCAACGCTCATGCGATGACCGGTACCACGCCTCGATCCCACCCAGTCGGGAGTCCGGCGGTCGGCCCAAGAGCCACTCGAAATACGGAATGACCAACTCTGGTTTCGCGCCGGTGGCGGCGACCAGCACACTGCGGACCTTCCACGAGTCGAGCTGGGTGAGTATCTCGGCCCGTATGGCCGGGGTCTCGGCGAGGGGCAACCCGTTCTCGAGATCGATGAGCGCGGTGGTGGTGAGCGTTGAATGGAACGGCGGCAGGATCGCCGAGTTTCCGGGACTCGGGACGACGAAATGGCCGGCCGGTGTCTTGAAGCGAAGGCCGGACGCCAGTTGCCAGAGCTCGGATGTGCTGCCCGAGGCCGATGGGGATGGGTACAGGACGGCAACGCTCCCGGTGGGGACGGCGTTGACGGCCGAGGATGTGAAATAGGCGGGGACTTGGGCCGTGGTCAACGTGTACGGCCACGCCGGGATCAACGGGATGGCCACCGCCACAGCCAAAAGGACTGGCACCCCCCACGCCGCCATTCGAGTCGACGCTGTTCTATGGGGTCCTCGATCACGGGTCAGGTAATAGGCGTGGATGCGATCCAAGATCATGGCCACGACCACGGCAGCACAGAGGGTCAGGTAGAGCGAGTACCTGGCAGAAACAGCATTGTCGAAGAGAGGCAGGTGCTCGATCAGCGCCTCGGGGAGCGGAACGGACGTGACGTGATGCCACACCACGAGTCGCGAGCCGAGCGACAGCACGAACGCGGCGAGGCCTACCAGTGCGACCATCCTCACCATCGGCACCCGTCTCCAAAGGAACACGGTCCCGGCAACGAGCACGATGATCAACGGGATGCCCAGGTACGTCCCATTCTCCGATAGGGCCCCGGCGAATGTGTCGGTTGTCGCCGTCCACGCGGGCACGTTCAGGTGGAGCATGGAATTGGGGACGAGCGGGCTCAGCAAGTCCGCTCGGTACAACGAGGTCGTCTGGATGACTCCGGAGACGTGGGCGGGCCCAGCGATGAAGAACCACGCGGGATAGGCCAGGACCACGGCGACGACCGATCCCGCCTTGGCCAGGGAGGTCACAACGGGACGAAAACGGTCACGGGCACCGGAGGGGAAGAGAACACAGGCGATGACGAGACCGATGGCGCCCACGATCAGGGTCGTGGCCAAGACCTCGATCGAGATGAAGAACTGAACGATCACGAGTGCCGCGGCCAGGAGCCACAACGTGTTCCGTGTACGCCTCGTGGCGATCTCGTAGAAGGTGAGGAGGATGAGCGGCGGAAGGGGAACGAAGACGAGGTGAAGATGGCCGAGCCCTTCGCCCACCATGTAGGGGGAGAATCCGTACAGCAGTCCCCCCATGAACGCCGCTGGTCTCCAGGTGGTAAACCGTCGGCACAGCGCGTAGCCGCCCAATGCCGAGAGGGGAAAGGCCAAGATGAAAAGGGCCGTTACGCTGGTGAACGCGTTGGTGGCGAACGTGAGCGGTGAGGCGAGGATGCCGAGAGCCGGGAGGCTGGTATTCGTGACCCCGTTGGCGCCGAATGGATAGTTG
The DNA here is from genome assembly GCA_036495505.1 of Acidimicrobiales bacterium. Classification (GTDB taxonomy): domain Bacteria; phylum Actinomycetota; class Acidimicrobiia; order Acidimicrobiales; family RAAP-2; genus DASXMT01. Next base: position 2,400 of record DASXMT010000026.1, read on the forward strand.
CCCCAGTCGGTGAAGAGCGGATTGTGCCCATGGAGAATGGCGCTCGGCACCCAGTGCAGGAACCAGGCGTATTCCTCGACGTCGGCGCCGATACCTGCGAACCGGGTCTCGCCGGCGTTCCACAGATGCCAATAGGGGATCGCCGCGAGCGCTCCGTAGAGGACCGTGACGACCACGAGCGGATGCGACCGACGAGAGGCCCGGTGACGGGCATGCCTCCGGGTACCGACCTCGGTCTCGCTACGACCAGGCGTGAGTTGGGCTTGCAGCACTAGATGAGCAAGTCTCCCAGGATTCGGAGGCGATCCTACGGACCTTCAGGTGATCGTCGAGTGTCGCCGGGTGTCGCCGGGGGCTCAGTCGGACGCCGAGCGAGGGCAAACCCCGAGCACAGCAACCCTGAGCACGAGCAACACAGTGTCCCCGTCAGATGTCCGGCCCCGGTGGAGATTCTCGCAACGGAGCGTCGATCGGACAGCCAGCAAGTTGGGGCAGCTCTCCGTAGCCGATTCATGGTGTGGATCAGCATCGATGCAACCTTCTCAACTGGGAGTTTGTCCGAAGAGTATCTGGGCGGTCCGAAGAAAGCCCGTCTCGAGGCACGTAGCTAGCTGATCCAACTAGCTCGGTGTCTTTACACTGCCACGGCCAGCAACCACTGGCCTGCGAATGAGCAAGGCTGCTCCGAGCCCGATGAGTCCCACAACGGCGAGGGCGATCATCGCCGCCCCGTAGGAATGGCGGGTGAAGGTGGAGATAAGGATTGTTCCAGCGACCGCGGTGCCGAGCGATGAGCCGAGATTGGAGATGGCGCGAGAGAGACCCGATATCTCACCCTGCTGGGCCTCGGGGAATGACGATTGCACGATGTTTACGGAAGGAGTGAGCATCACGCCCACTCCAAGGCCGATGAGCAGGAGTCCAGGAGCAAACGCCCAGGCACTGGGAGATCCCGCTACGAGGGTGAGCAGTACGGCGACCCCGGCGATTGTCAGGCAAAAGCCGGCCAGGATAAGCGTCCGTTGAGCGTATTTTTTGGCCAACCGCTCAGCCGCGAGGGATGAGACCAGGATGCCTCCCGTGGCTGCTGTGAAGATCACGCCGGTCTGGATCGCGTTGTAACCGCGGACCACTTGCAGATATGCCGAGACGACGAACGCTGTCCCGATCAGAAGCAACCACTGGACATTCTGTGTGACGAGTCCGAGGTTCGACGTTCGGTTGCGAAAGAGCCCGGTCGACAGCAGGGGTTCCCGACCAGCACGCTCACGAGCACGGATATGCAACACGAACAGGGTGATCACGATGGCTCCGACGAACAACAACGCCGCTGTCAATGCCAGGTTGGTGTCGGCCGATAGTACGCCCATCACGATGAGGACCAAACCAGCCGCAGAAAGGATTGCGCCGAGCAGGTCGAATGGCTTCGTCGGATCGGCTGGGACGGGATCAACGATCGAGCGGCTCAGAAGCACGATCACGGCGACCACGATGGCTTGAAAGACGAAGGCGGCGCGCCAACTGATGGCAGTGGTGATAAGGCCACCGATCAGCGGTCCGGCAGCTGCACCGACCCCGCCCATCCCGGTGATCACTCCAAAGGCCCGGGCACGCGACGTCATGTCGGTGAACAGCATCGTGGTGAGGATGTAGACAGGGGGGATCAAGAGGGCGGTGCCAACGCCCTCGAAGATCGAGTTCCCTAGAATGAGGACGCCCAGATTCGGTGAGACTGCACTGATCAGCGCCCCCACTCCATAAATGGTGAGTCCGATCGTGAAGCACCGCTTCCTTCCCCAGCGGTCGGTCAACTTGCCGCCTGGAATCATGAGGGCCGCCATAACCAACAGGAAGACGGTGATGGCGATCTGCACGCCCTGAGCGGTCGTGTTCAGGTCCTTGCTGATGTCAGTGATCATGACGTTCATATTGGAGCCGGCAAAGCTGCAAATGAACTGGGCAAGGGCCAGGGGAATCAAGATCTTCCGCAGTGAAGACGGTGGACGCCCCGATGGGAGGTCCTCAGCCATCTCGCACCGCATCATGTGACTGCAAGATGGCTACTCCCTCTATCTCATGGCCTGGTTCTTCTGCCGTGGCTTCGTTCTGGTGGCGCGGACTGGTTCTTGGAGCGCTGAGGCAGGCATTCCCGTTCCTTGAACTGACTGGCCCCAATAAAGCTCTGCTAGCTGTGGATTTGTCGCTAACCAAGATGGCAGCATTGAGGGAAAACGTTACAGCTGTTCGACGCCCAATCCCGAGAAGGACGCGTCGACCAGTAGGCAGCGTTACCACCATCACCCCTCTCGGCGACAATTCGGTTGCCCGACACACGCTCGTGCTTTATTCACAAGCCAGCGCTCATCCGGCCTAGTGCGGATCCTTCCATGGCAACGCTGGGACGGGTCACTATAGCCATGAGCCTGCCAGGCGAGAGATGAGGACCTTCTCGGAGAACCGCGTCGGTAGTGGACGTCTATCCTCCATGACGTTATCTTAAGTTCCGTATGGCTGCCTTGTACATGGCGTCTCCCAGTGGGAATCGGTGCGGCTTGCTGCAGCGGCAGCAGCCGGGGGGAGCGCCGGTCAGTGTTCGACGTGGACCACCGGTCAGTGTTCGACTTCCGGTCTGGGGGTCGGCGTGAAACCGCTATTTGGATGACCATGCAAAGGTCGGAGCCGGAGCCGGCCAATCCGAAGGGCGGGACCGGGATCGCCCTTCCGGCTCAAACAGCCCCGCGACCGCTTCCCGCCCCATCACGACCGGTCGGGGTCCGGCGTACTCGCGCCTTGGCGCGAGCTTTGCCTGGCCGGACGTGCCGCCTGCTCGTGTGCCATGCGCCAGCCGGGTTTGGCAAGACTACCTTTGTCGGCCAGTGGTGTGAACGAGATCGACGACCCTCCTCGTGGCTCACCCTCCGGGAGGCCGACAACGATCCGGTTCTGTTTCTGAAGCACCTGTGGAGCGCGTTGGAGCAGCTCAAGAGCCTCGATCCGCACT
>DASXMT010000027.1:0-13898 GCA_036495505.1 Acidimicrobiales bacterium
TTCGAGCAAGCCGTGACGGACATGGCTGCCTTTGTCGGCATCGTCAGTACCGATCAAGCTCCGAAGGGAGGCAGCCGCCCCCGGAGCTAAGCCTTATGCGTCGGCGGCGAGTGCCCGAGGACGCCAAGGTTTCGACGGGTACGTTGAGGGTACATCCTCGAAACACTCGACTGTCCGTGGCAGCGGCAGTGGAGGTTGTGACGATGGCCCCCTCTGTCCCCGCAGGGGGGCCTCGTCGCGAGCCGAGGGCTCGTGGGACGGTAGGGTCCGGACACAATTGGCTTCGGGGCATCGTCGATGTCGATGGGTTGAGAGGCGAGAGGCCGGCAGCTATTCGTCCTCCGCGTCCCATGCTTCGTTGCGCTCAGCAACGTGCTCCCGCCAGTGCTCGGCATCTTCTTTGGTCTTGTACGGTCCCATGCGGTCCATTTGGTGGCACTCGTCTCGCGTTTCGACCTTCTTGTCCTTGAAGCAGTAGTACCAATCGCCCTCCGCGTCGCCCAGGTCTGGTTCGTCCGTCATGCCACCCAAGTTACGTCACCCGAATCCGGTACGACGAGACGACCATCCCGCACGGTTCCCTGGGCCGTCGGCAACAGGGGTCGGAACGGCCCCGACACCCCTCGGAGTCCGACGGACGACCACCGGCGAGCGATGCTTTCGAGTGGCGGAGCGCGACGCGTCGGCCCGCTCACGAGGTTGCCACCTCGAACAGATCGGCAAGCACCGCAGTGGCCGGGTTGTCACGCCAAACGGTCTGGTCTTCGGGCACTGCTCCGCGGGCGACCCACCGGTTCATCACGTGCACCACTGTCGTGGCGAAGCGGAGCGCGGAGAAGACCTCGTACCAGATGGTGCCGCCGATCGACGTGCCTGCCGCCTCCTCGTAGATGGCCCGCTGCTCCGAACGGTCCTGTTCGCCGGCCAGCCGAGCGATGCCCGAGCCCTCGTGCATCCAGCGATCGAACATGAGCCACCATCCGACGTCCAGCTCTCGGGGGCCGAGGGCGGCTCCCTCGAAATCGGTGAGGCAGGCCACCCGGAAGTCCTGCCAGATCATGTTCCCTGGCCGGGAGTCTCCCCACGAGAAGACCAGGGGGGCGGGAGGCGGCAATTGGTCGTGCAACCAGCGCAGGCAGTCGTCGATCAGGGAAGACGTCCGACCGGCCAGCCCGCCGCGCAGGTCGGACTCCCATATCTCGAGTTGCCGCTCTGGTCCGTGCCGGACCCCTGGGGTGCGCAGGGCCGCCAACCCCGGGTCGTCTGTGTCCGTCTCATGGACCCGGGCCAGGGCCTGAAGCCCCTCCGAGATCAGCCGGGCCCGCTCCGTGGGTGCGGCATCGACAAAGAACCCCGTCTGGGTATAGGGAGGGCTCTCTCCGGGCACATCACCGGCGACGTGGCCCATGACGAAGAACGGGGTGCCCAGCACCTGGGGATCCAGCTCGAGTCCCAAGCTGTCAGCCACGGGGACCCGCCCCGCGCGCCGAAGGGCATCCATGACCGAGTGCTGCAACAGCACCCCGGTCGTGGTGTCGGGCGACTGGGCCGGATAGATGGGCCGATCGAGGGTGTCGCGGCGCAAGACGAGCTTCTCCTCCCGGCCAGCACCCCATCGAGCGTTGATCACCAGGTTCTCGGCGGAGTACCCGCTGCCCGGCCTTCCCAACGCCGTCACCATCGGCCGTCCGCGATCCGGTTGACGTTCGGCCAGCCACCCGGACAGGTGATCCAGCAGGTCATGCTCATCCATGGCCCAACGTTCTAGTCCTACAGGCGGCCGACGACGACTTCGTGTAGCCGGGTCGCCCGGCTGGGCGGGGGATCAACCTCATTCCCCGGATCGTTCAATTGGTGGGGTGGGCCGCTCGCTCATCACGGAGGAGCAGAACCGAATAGTCCGCGATGCGGACCGTCTCCCCGGACTTGAGCGTGCTGCCGGTCACAACGCCTGGCGACGTGGTTGGGGCGGCGGTGTCAAGGATCGTTGCCCAGGAGGGTTGTCGGCCGACCGTCGGCAGCACGAAGTCGAGCGGCTGCTCCCAGCTGTTGACGACCACCAGAAAGTCGTCGTCAAACAGCGGCCGACCGTCTGCGTCGAGGTCGGGGTCATCTTCCCCGTCAAGGTAGACGGCCATACTCCGCGTCGACGGATTCGACCAGTCGTGCTGGGCCATCGGCGTCCCTCCGGTGGTGAACCACTGGAGTTGGTTGGCTTCGACCCCACTGAGGAACCTGCGTCGACGAAACACCGGATGGGCCAGTCGGATGGCCACCAGCCCTCTGGTGAAGGCCAGGAGATCAGGGTCGACCGAGCTCCAATCGAACCAATTCATCTCGTTGTCCTGGCAGTAGGCATTGTTGTTGCCACCCTGGGTACGGCCCAACTCGTCACCGCCCAGCACCAGAGGGATGCCGAACGACAGGAGCAACGTCGCCAGCATCGACCGGGTCCGCCGGGACCTGAGCTCCTGAACCAGGGGGTCGTCGCTCGGCCCCTCGACCCCGCTGTTCCACGAACGGTTGTCGTCGGTGCCGTCGCGGTTGCTCTCGCCGTTGGCCTCGTTGTGCTTGGTGTCGTACGACACCAAGTCGGCGAGGGTGAATCCGTCGTGCACCGTTATGAGGTTGACCGATGACGTGGGCCGGCGACCGCGACCGCCGTAGATATCTGACGATCCGGACAGACGGGTGGCAAAGTCGGCGGCCATGCCTGCGGTACCACGCCAGAAGTCACGCATGGTGTCGCGGTACTTCCCATTCCACTCGCGCCACAAGGGCGGGAACCGTCCAACGTCGTAGCTGTCGGCCTGGCCGACGTCCCATGGTTCGGCGATCAGCTTGACGCGCGAGACCACCGGGTCCTGAGAAACCATGTCGAAGAAGGCCGACGCCTGGTCGAACGAACCGTCTTGGCGAGCCAGGGCCGGCGCCAGGTCGAATCGGAAGCCGTCGACTCCCATCTCGGTGACCCAATACCGCAGTGAATCCATGATGAGGGCGAGGGCCACCGGATCTCCGGCATTGAGCGAGTTGCCGCACCCCGTGGTGTCCAGGTAGTGAGTGCCGTCTGAGGCGAGCCGGTAATAGGCCCGATTGTCCAATCCGCGAAAGGACAGGGTCGGCCCGTACTCGCTTGCCTCCGCCGTGTGGTTGAAGACCACATCGATGATCACCTCGATGCCCGCCCCGTGCAGAGCATCCACCATGCCTTGGAACTCAGGGACCTGGCCGCCGTGTCGTCCGGCCCGAACCTCGGACGAGTAGTCATGCTGGGGAGCGAAGTAGCCGAGGGTGTTGTAGCCCCAATAGTTGGTGAGGCCCTTTTCGAGCAGAAACGCCTCCGGTACGGACTCGTGGATCGGGAGCAGTTCGACGGCCGTCACCCCCAACCCGACCAGGTGTGAAAGTGCAGACTCGTGGGCCAGGCCGCCAAAGGTGCCCCGGAGATCTTCGGGCACGCCGGGATGGCGCATGGTGAAGCCCTTGACATGGACTTCGTAGATGACGGTGTCGGCATAGCGATGAACGGGACGTGGGTGACGCCACTGATAGCTCGGGTCGACCACCAGGCTCTTGGGCATATGGGATGCCGAATCCAGGTCACTGGGCAGATCGGGATCGCCGTCTCGGTATCCGAGCACTTCGGGACCGAAGCGAACGTTTCCCTGCAGGGCGCGAGCGTAGGGATCGATCAGGAGTTTGGCCGGGTTCGATCGCAGGCCGGCGCTCGGTTCATAGGGCCCGGTCACCCGATAGCCGTAGGCCTGGCCGGGGCCGACGCTTGGAACGAAGCCGTGCCAGACTCCGCCGTCACACTCGGGAAGAGTGAGCCGGGTCTCTCCGCCGTTTGGGTCGAACAGGCACAGTTCGACCTGTTCGGCCTCGGAAGCGACGACCGCGAAGTTGGTCCCGTCCTCGGTGGGCGTGGCCCCCATCGGATACCAATTTCCAGGCCGAACAGGAGTCACTTCAGGCCGCTCGACGCTCACCGCTCGGCTACTCGGTGGGCGACATCGGCCAGGGAGAGCACGCCGGGAGAATGGATGCGACGGATCTGGTCGGCTACCAAACCCGTCCAGCCGGTCTGGTGCGTGGCGCCGAGTCCGGCGCCGGTATCGCCGTGGAAATACTCGTTAAAGAGGAGATTGTCCTTCCACCGGGGGTCGGTCTGCATCTTCTCGTAGTCACCGAAACAGGGGCGGCGGCCCTCCTCGTCCACAAGGAAGAGGGAGATGGTCCGCTTACGCAGCTCCGTGGCGATTTCGTTGAACGAGAGCGGGTTGTCCGAGCCCGTCGGGTAGTCGACCCGAACATCGTCCCCGAGAAAATGACCGTAGCGATCGAGGGCGCTGCACACCAAGTAGTTCAGGGGATACCAGACCGGTCCTCGCCAGTTGGAGTTCCCACCGAACATCGAGGTCGTGGATTCAGCCGGCTCGTAGTCGATGGTGGCATCAACTCCCTCGACATCGAGGACATAGGGGTGCTCACGATGGTACGCAGACAGGGCTCTCAGTCCGTGGGTGGACAGGAACTGTTGTTCGTCGAGGAGCCGAATCATGAGCGCCAGGACCTCGTTGACGCCCACCATGCCCATGAGGAGCTGCTGGCGACCGGGTTCGCCCCGTACCAGACCCTCTTTGGCCAGCGCATCGAGGTCGAGGTCCTTGTAATGGGAGGAGAAGCTCTTGCCGAGCTGCTGCGCCCGATCGAGCATGGCTTGGTCGACGATGCCCGAGGCCAGCATCGGGATGATGCCGACCATGGAGTGGACCTTCATAGTCACCTGCGTGCCGTCGGGCAGGCGGAGCCGGTCAAAGTACATGGCCTCTGTTTCGTCGTAGAGACCCAGGCCGTCCATGGCCTCCGCTATCAGGGCGAAGTGCTCGACGAACTTGGTGACCAAGTCTGTGGCCGGGCGCTGCCCGGCCCGGTTGAGGATCGATGCGATGGTTCCGAGCGAAAGCGCGTACATGCCCATCCAGCCGGTGGCGTCTGCTTGTTGGAGCAGACCCCCCATCGGCAGGTGCGAGCGGTCGATGGGGCCGATGTTGTCGAGCCCGAGAAACCCACCCTCGAACAGGTTGGAGCCGTCGGAGTCCTCGCGGTTGACCCACCAGTTGAAGTTGACCATGAGCTTGTCGAGCACCCGACTGAGGAAATCGAGGTCGCTCCCACCGTCGATGGCGAACACTTCGAGAGCGGCCCACGCCTGGACGGGAGGGTTCACGTCCCCGAAGTCCCACTCATAAGCCGGAAGGGCGCCGTTGGGGTGTTGGAACCACTCGCGGCACACCAATATCAATTGGTACTTGGCGAACGCCGGGTCGACATGGGCCAGCGAGACGCAGTGGAATGCCAAGTCCCAGGCGGCAAACCAGGGATATTCCCATTTGTCGGGCATGGACATGATGTCGAAGGCCCTCAGATGCCGCCAGCGAGCATTGCGAGCGCCGGCGCGCCCCTCTGGAGGAGATGGTTGGGCCGGGTCGCCGTCCAACCATCGACCCACATCATAAAAATAGAACTGCTTGCTCCACAGCAGGCCGCCGAAAGCCTGACGCATCACCAGTGCCTCGTCCTCGCTGCAGGTAGGTCCGGTGAGCTCGTCGTAGAACTCGTCTGCCTCGGCCCGTCGCGCAGACACGACCGAGTCGAACCCTGACCCGAGGAGCTTGTCGACCCCACCGCGGGGCTTCCCCTTCGGCCGGAGCCGGAGCTTGAGCGTGACTGTTTCGCCCGGGTCGACGTTGATCCGGTACCAGTAGGACGCCTTCGTGCCGACCTGTTCAGGATTGACCGTGGCCATACCGTGAACCACATGATCGTTGATGCCGTCTTTGGGAAATGGGGTAAGGGGTTCGCTACCGAACAGCCGGGCTGTATTGGTCTCGTTCTCGCAGAGCAGGAGCTCGGGAGCGGCGCCGTCGGGACCCGAGGCGGCCACCAGTTCAAGGGGCCCCAACCATGGATGGTCTATCCGGAGGGTGCCGTTTCCGGCGGCCATGGTCGGCTTTTCGGCGTCGAACTCCCATGACCACGTGTTTCGGAACCACACAGTCGGGAGTACATGCAATGAATCGGCCTCGGGACCGGCATTGGTGATCTCAATCTCCATCAGAAGGTCGGTTGGGCTCGCCTTGGCGTAGTGGGTCTCGACCACCCAATATCGGTCCTCGTCGAACACCCCCGTGTCCAAGAGCTCGTATTCAGGTTCAGACTTGCTACGTCGGCTGTTCTCGAGTCGTAGGTCCTCGTACGGGAAGGCGGCTTGCGGGTAGTGGTACCGCCAACGGTTCCACGCGTGGCTGGGCACGGCATCGAGATACCACCAGTATTCCTTCGCATCCTCGCCGTGGTTGGCCTCGGATCCGTTCAGGCCATAGAGCCGTTCCTTCAAGATCGGGTCTCGCCCGTTCCAGAGGGCGAGGCCGAGGCACATCCGCTGCTCGATGTCCGAGAAGCCGGCCAGGCCGTCCTCCCCCCAGCGGTAGGCACGGGATCGTGCGTGGTCGTGGGGAAGATAGTTCCAGGCCTCGCCGTCGGCGCTGTAGTCCTCGCGAACGGTGCCCCACTGGCGCTCGCTCACGTAAGGCCCCCACCAATACCAATCGCTCGCCGTCCGGAGGCCATCTTCCAGATGGCCGAAGGCGGCAGTACGATCCCGTTCGTCGCCCATCGCGTCGCACCTCCTTGTCCAATCGATTACCTCCGCAGCCCGCTTTCAGGTAGCCGAGTCTTCGATCGCCTATGGGTAACCTGACGCCACCTGTCGCCGAGTATGCACGGTAGGTGACGTGGTAACGGTTCTTATCAGGCCTACGTAACTATCGAGTGACCGGAGGATGGACGTTGCGTGAAGCTCGGACGAATACAGGGTCTGGGAGGCACCTTCGGGACGCGACACAGAGTTCATGAGACGGTTACCTGGCCCGACAACGGGCCCGGTGGGTTCCCGTTTGCACGCCTCTTTGTGAGTCGAAGCGGAAGGCAACTGAGTGCACGGGCCATCGGTGCTCTGACCACGAACAGATCAGCGTCGCTTCCCGGCGCTGGTGGTTCTCGGGCCGCGGGCTCAAACCGGACCGCCTAGTGCGAGGGATAGCATTTGGGCGTATGGCACCCAGCGCGGCCGATCCGGTCCGATGAGCCCTCGGTCGACAGTGACGCAGTGCGCCAACTGTGGGACCAAGAATCGGGTCCCGTGGTCGACGACAGGATCGCCCCGGTGCGCCAAGTGCAAGTCGCCCCTTCCCTGGATCGCCGAGGCCGGCGATGATACCTTCGCCGACGTGGTGACGGCCTCGGCCACGCCTGTTCTGGTCGACATCTGGGCCCCGTGGTGCGGCCCCTGCCGCATGGTGAGCCCGGCGCTCGAGCATCTGGCCCATGAGCTGGCCGGACGGGTCAAGTTGGTCAAGGTCAACGCGGACGAGTCCCCGGCATTGTCCGGGCGCTTCGGCGTGCAGGCCATCCCCACGCTCATGCTCATCTCGGGAGACACGGTGTTGTCCCGCCGGACCGGCGCCGCCCCCGAAGCTCAGCTCCGGACCTGGCTCGAGGAGGTCCTGGGCACCGGCACTGCTCCGGGCTGAGGTGGGTCCGAGCCAGGCCGCCTGACCGCAACCTGCCGCTCGATCCTCGGCCGGCGTACACGGTTCGGCTCTGCGCGTCATCCAGTGACCGCCCGGCTATCGGATCGAGGCGCCTCCCATCGGATGCCCGCTTTTAGAGCTCTCGCTCGTAGACGTACATGATGGGCCCGTCGGGTGGCTTCTCCCGGTTGGTGAAGCCGAGGCTCTCGTAGAGCTTTCGGGCGACCGTATCGTCCTCGCTGGTGCCCAGGTCCATGAAGTCCGCACCGCGACCTCGGGCATGGTCCATGGCCGCCTCCATGAGCGCCCGGCCCAATCCCTGACCACGCCGCTCAGGAACCACGTAGAGCTCTGCCAGGTAGCACTCGAGGGCCTCGCTCCAGAGTGCGGCGCGGAACCGCATGACGGCCAAGCCGTCCGGCCCGGTCCCGCCGAGCAGGATCGTTGTATCCCCGGCTCCGAGGAGGAGGCGGACCCGATCGGCCAGAGCGGACGGCGCAGGCGTGGGCTCATCGAATTCGCGGTTGAAATCGTGAAGTAGGTGGCCGATCGACTCGGCGTCGGTGGTGTTGGCGGAACGGATCGCATGCGCGTCCCCGTCATGGGCAGTCATCGACCGCCAATCTACGCGCCGATGACGGCCGCCTGCATCGGCATCAACGTTGCCGCGACTATAACGGTGAGGGCAGGAGCCGGCTCGATGGGGACGATCACCCCTGTTGCTGCCTGGCGGGGCGAGCCAGCATCGCTGATGCTGTCGACGAGAAAAGGGGGACGGACATGAGGACGGTCGTTGTGGGGGCGTCAACCGGGCTGGGCCGATGCATCGGCATCGGCCTGGCGCAACGTGGTGCCGATGTGGCACTGCTCGCTCGGCGGGAGGACCTCCTGGCTGATGCAGCCAAGGAGGCCGGCCCGGGAACCCTGGCCATCCGGTGCGACGTCACCGACGAGGCGTCGTGTCGCCAGGCAATGGAGGAGGCGGCCCGAGGGCTGGGCGGTATCGACGCCGTTGTCTATGCGACGGGGATCAGCGTGCTCCGCAAGATCGAGGACCTCACCCCCGCTGACTGGCAACACACGTTCGCCACCAATGTCATCGGCGCCTCCCAGGTGACCGCGGCCGCGCTTCCCCACCTCGTCGAGTCGAAGGGGGTCGCCGCCTACCTGTCGTCGGTGAGTGCTTCGCTCACAGCACCGTGGCCGGGCCTGGCCTCGTACACGGTTACCAAGGCTGCGCTCGAGAAGCTTGTCGAGGCCTGGCGCTCCGAGCACCCGGACATCGGGTTCACCCGCATCATCGTGGGGGAGTGCACGGGCGGTGAGGGTCACGGTATGTCACAGTTCACCGCCCAGTGGGACATGGAGCTGGCTGCGGAGATGTTCCCGATCTGGACGGCCAGGGGAGTCCTCACCGACAAGCTGATGGATGTGGACCACCTGGTGGGTGCCGTCGATGCCGTGCTTCGATTCGGAGCGACGGCGGGCATCCCGTCGATTGCGGTTACGCCCCGACGGCCCATCTGAAGCCGGGGCTCCGATGAGTGAAGCCAACCACAATGGGATGCAGTCGGAGGGGCCGGTTATCGTCGTGACCGGCATCGGGGGAATGGGCGTGGCCATCGCCCGCCGCCTCGGCTCTGGCTCCACGCTCGTGCTGGCCGACGTCAATGAAGAGGCGCTGAGCTCGGCGGCCGAGGAGCTGCGAGGTGAGGGCTACCAGGTGGTCGAGCAGGTGACCGATGTGTCGGACGACAAATCGGTGACCGCACTGGCTGAAGTGGCCTCGAACCTTGGTCGGGTGGACGTCCTCGCTCATACCGCGGGCGTGTCGCCGGTCCAGGCGCCGGTCGATGCCATCCTTCGGGTGGATCTTCGGGGTACGGCTCTGATGCTGGATGCCTTTGCGTCGGTCATCGCCCCCGGCGGAGCGGGAGTCTTCATTGCGTCGATGGCGGGCACGATGCATCCGCACGACGCCGACCTGGAGTCCCGGCTGGCGACGACACCGACCGCCCACCTTCTCGATCTGCCCGAGCTGTCAGAGAGCGTCATCACCGATCCGGGAATTGCCTACATGATCGCCAAGCGGGCCAACCAGGCCCGGGTGCGCGCCGGCGCCCTCCTCTGGGGCCGCCGGGGGGCAAGGGTCAATTCGATTTCTCCAGGCATCATTTCCACGCCCATGGGCAACCTCGAGCTGAGCGGCCCCAGCGGCGAGTTCATGCGGGCGATGGTCACCGGGAGCCCGACCGGCCGGGTCGGCACACCACACGACATCGCCTCGGCCGTTGAGTTCCTGGTCAGCGCACAAGCATCCTTCATCACCGGTACCGACCTGCTGGTTGACGGCGGAGTCATTGCCAGCATCCTTACCGGTGCAATTCCCTGATCCCAGGGGGCGCCAGCGAGTCGCCCTAGCTCGAGGAAACGGTTGTCGTTCCTGGGATGTCGGCGCCGCAGATGGGCTGACTAGAGACGGGAACGAAGCCTTTGGCTTGGGCCTGCAGGTACCAAGCGCAGCTTTGGGGCGTATCATGCCCAAAGATGGTTGAGTAGTCGATGGGCCTGGGCAAAAGCCCATTGCCGTTGTAGGACTTCACGTTGCGGAGGGACTTGATGACGTCGGCTGACGTCGGATCCTTGCCTGCCAGCTGCATTCCCTTGATCATCAAATCGGCTCCGAGCCATGCCTCGTACTCGTCCAAGGTGGGGAACTGGGACTTGGTGTAGCCGTCGTATTTTTGCAGTGCGGCCTGCATCTGGGTAGTTCCGGCATCGGGTAGCGAAAAGGGTCTGAAGAGGTCGGTGAAGTAGTCGCCTCGCAGATCGGGCCAGGCAGGGGATGTGACGGCGGAAGGCTGGTAACCGGTGGGGAACAAGACCGCCTTCAACTTGACCCCGGCCTGCTTCATGGTGGTGGCCAAGGAGAAGTTCGAGTTGTCGAGCATCGCCGCATAGACACCGTTCACGTTCTTGGATTTTGCCACCAGGGCGGTGCTAGTGAAGTCGGAGCCGCCGAAGGGAATCGAGGTGTCGAGGACGCCTTCCTTGCCGCCGGCGTGGATCACCGCCTGGACCGCACCGAGGGCCGAGCGGGTGGACGACGGCGAGACGCCATATCCGTAGGACGCGACAACGGTCCCACCCTTGGAGACCAGGAACTTCCCGATCCCGGTGTTGACCGGGTACTTCGGATCGATGCTGCCGGTGTCCGAAGCGAACATGTTGGTGTAGGGCTGTGTGCCCCACTCCGGTCCGTCGGTGGAGGCGCCCGTGACGGGGATCCCGGCCTGATTGGCGTACTTCGCACCCTCGAAGAAAAGGGCGCTGACAGCCACGATGCCGATGACCCCGTGCGACACTGCTTCTTGGACGGCGGTGGGATCTTGGGTGGGGCTGGTCTGGTCGTCGAGAACGAGCGTCGATATCTTGTGACCGTTGACGCCGCCCATTGCGTTCTGCAGGTCGATCCGGGCGCGAAATGCACCGGGCGATCCTTGGTACTCGGATCCGGCCGCCCCAGAGCACGAGCAGACCAAGGCGATGGTGATGGGTGAGTTGCTCGCCGCGCTGGCCGAATCCGAGGCGAACCCGACCACTCCGGTCAAGCTCAGGCTCGTGCCTATGGCGAGTGCAAGCGCGACCCGCGTAACTCGTAACCTCATGACGGTCCTCCCCCCGGCCCGGCTACAGCAGGCCCCCCAAACAGACTACGCCACTATACGTTTTGCGACATCCATGTTCTACTACGTTTCCCACGACGATGTGGAACGGGCAAAGGAGGTGTTTCGGTGACGAACATTGAGATCGGATTCGTTGTGGGAGCCGATCCGAAGAGAGTCTCGGCGATGGAGGAACTGGCCCCCGACTCCCTGTGGACCGGCGGACACATCGCCTCCCGGAATCCGTCGACCGAGGCGATGATGAGCCTGGCCAGGCTCTCTGCGCTCACCGACCAGGTGAAGATCGGCACGGCGATCCTTCTGCTGCCACTGTATGAACCAGCCATCGTGGCCAAACAGATTGCCGACCTGGATCGAGCCGCGGCGGGCCGGGTCATTCTCGGCGTCGGGATCGGCGGCGAGTATCCAACCGAGTTCCGGGCATGCCACGTGCCGATACGCGAACGCGGGCCCCGGACCGACGAGGCCATCGGCCTCCTGCGGGAGCTCTGGACAGCTGAGGCCATCACCCACCAAGGGCGCTTCTACCCGATGAACGATGTGCGGATCCATCCCGCGCCGGAGCAGCCGGGCGGACCCCCCATCGTGGTGGCTGGTCGGAAAGAGCCGGCCATGCGCCGCGCTGCGGTGCTCGGGGATGGCTGGATGCCGTACCTGTATTCCCCACGGCGGTATGCGGCATCGGTCGAGACGATCCGTGGGATCGCCGGTCACCAAGGACGCGACCTCCGCCATTTCGGCTGGTACGCATTCGTGTTCGTCAACGTCGACCCGGATGGTGACCGCGCCCGTGAAGGGGCGGCACGCACCATGGGCGGCAATTACAACCAGGACTTTGGCGACATGGTTGACCACGTCGCCGCAGCCGGTACCCCCGAAGAAGTCGTTGACAAGCTCACCGCGTTCGTCGACAGCGGCGTTCGCCATTTCATTTTCATGCCGGCTCCAGGCCCCGACGGCGACCGAGACCGGGTTGTGCGCCGCCTGCTCGACGACGTCATCCCCCGTGTGCGGGAACGCGCTGGGGCAGCGGATGGTTCACCGCCCTCCTGACGGCTGGTTCATGCCGGGTAGGTGATCACCCCGCGGATGTTTCGCCCCGCCCGCATGTCCTCGAATCCCTCGTTGATGGACTCCAAGTCGTACCGGCTGGTAATGAGCTCATCGAGCTGTAAGCGGCCCATCCGGTAAAGCTCCAGCAGAGCAGGGATTTCCTTGGACGGGCTCGAGGCGCCGAACAGGGACCCCTGCAGGCGCTTCTGGTAGAGCACGATGTGGCGGAGGGAGATTGGGAGATTGCCATCGTCGGCGGCGCGCGGAAGCCCGGTGAGCACGCAGGTTCCCGCTTTGCGGATTGACTCGACGGCCTCGGCGATGTGGTCTCCGGTGGTCACCCCGATGCACACGATGCACGAGTCGGCGCCTTGACCGTTGGTGAAGCTGCGGGCGATCTCGGCGGCCTCGTCCATGGTGGCCACTGCATGGGTCGCTCCGAAACCGATCGACGCCGTCCGCTTCATCTCCACGGGATCGACGGCAATGACGACGGCGGCACCGGCGTGGGCGGCCCCCTGTACCGCGTTCATGCCGATACCCCCGGTGCCCATGACGATGACGACGTCACCCACGCCCACGTCCGCCGACCGGACGGCGGAGCCCCACCCCGTGCACACGCCGCAACTGGTCAAGGCGGCCACATCGAGGGGGACGTCGTCGGGGCACTTGATGGCCGACTGGACCGAGACCGTCGACCATTCACTGAACGTCGACACCCCGGCGCCCTGCCCCACCGGCTTGCCGTCCAGGGACAAGCGACGGGTGCCGTCCTCCCGGACGCCGGAAAGTATGCGAGCTCCGTTGTCGCAGAGATTTTGCATGCCCGAGGCGCACCACCGGCACAAGCCGCACATGGGGAGGAAGGTCAGGACCACGCGGTCACCCTCCTTCCAGCCCGGCGTGTTGGGACCTACTTCGGCTACCACGCCCGCCCCCTCGTGGCCGCCCACCACCGGTAGCGCTCCGGGGGGGATGGGAAGGTCGCCGGTCAGCATGTGGTCATCCGAATGGCAGAGGCCGGCGGCCGCCATCTTGATCAGGAGCTCTCCCTGACGCGGGGGTTCGAGCTCGAGTTCCGCGATTTCCAATTTGCCCGGCGCGCTGAAGAGGACGGCCGCTTTGGTCAACATGAAGTTTCGATCCCCCTTGGATTTTTGGTCCAGTACCCCGTATAGTCAACAGGTAGAATGCTAATCTACCCTATACTCCGACGCTCATGACGGCTCCTGGCATCCTGACCAAGCGAGCGTCCTACGTGGCCGGCCGGTGGGTCGACGGCGACCAGGCGTTGGCCGTCGAGAACCCTGCTGACGAGACCCTGGTCTGCGAGCTCTCGGCCACCCCGCTGGAGGAGATCCGGCGAGCCGTCGCCGAGGCTCGGCGGAGCTTCGATGGAGGCGAGTGGGCGAACCTCTCGGCCAAAGAGCGGGCGCAGGTCCTGAGCGTCTTCATCGACTACCTCGAGTCGGTACGGGAGCCCTTCATCGCCACCATGGTCTCCGAGGCCGGCCAACCGCGCATGTTCGCCGAGATGGCCCAGTTCTCCGCGGGTATCGCC
>DASXMT010000028.1:0-4105 GCA_036495505.1 Acidimicrobiales bacterium
CGACTCCCCGCGCTCCATCACGAGGCTGCCGAGTCGTTCCAGGTCTGCTTCTCCATGGCTCTGGCGGAGGTAGACGGGCAAATCGGCGGCCAGAGCGGCGAAGCGAGGGTCCGATCCGAACGGGCCTGCGCCGAGAGCACGGCCGACACGGTCGAGTACGTCAGCGGCAACCCGCTCGGTCGTGGCCCGCAATCGGGCGGCCCGAAGTTCACCGCACCGCTCATGGTCCAATGGGTCGGCATCGACCTGCTCGGCCGCCACATCGAAGCCGGAGGACAGCCCGCTCAACGAGGCATCGATGGCCCCGAGATGGGCCAGGGCGTGGGGCCCGAGCTTGGCGCGTCGGGCTACGAGGGTGCGAGCGAGGCCGACGGCCCCCCCATACCAGCAGGCGGCCACCGAGATGGCGCCGTGCCAGAAACCCGGCCGGTCGAGATAGCCGCCGGTATCACCGACCCCTACCGCGGGCGAATCGGCGAACTCCACCGCGATGCTGTCGGTTCCCGCCATGCCTACGGCAGTGAACGTGCCTGGACGCGGCCTGGCCTCGGTGCCGAGCTCTACGGCGAACAGACGGTAACCATCTGGCGCGTCGGCAGTGACTAACGCGTGAGTACAGACCCGGGCACCCGAGCACCACGGTTTGGTTCCGCTGAGAAGCCAGGCATCGCCGTGTTGCCGCGCGGTGAGCGCTGGGTTGGGGGGATGGGAAGCCCAGACCCCCCACCGTGAACCCCTCGCCGGTGCCGGTCCGTTCAGCTCGGACAGGATGGAGAGGGCGTCAACGTGCGCTTCGGCGAGCCGGGCAATGCACAGGTCGCGCTCGGCCAAATTGGCCAGGGCCGACCAGCGCGCCCGGGTCCGTCCCTGGCCGGGGAGCGGTAGCTCGAGCGCACCGGTTTGCACCGCCTGGGTGAAGGCCCGGTTGGTGGCCAGCACTCGCTCACTCGGACCGATATCGCGCCGCGCTGGATCTTTCGGTGTCATGGCCCCGTCGTCACTAGGCGTTCACTATCCAACCGTTCGACCAAACAGCGTCGGACCCCCGGAGGCCGCCTCGCAGACTGTTATCGGTGTCATCGACGGGGACTCTCTGGGCCGTGGTCAGGATGTCGCCTTCCTGGGCCCAGCGAGGGGAGGCCGCCTCCTCTGGCGCACCCGAGGAGTTGCCCGGCTTAACCGTCCTGCCTCCGGACGGTGGGGAAGCGTTGGACGCTGGAGTTCGGGCCATGAGTAGGTCCTTTCCGCCCGTGTGGGCGTCGTTGCCGTGGATGTCGTTGTCGCCGATAGTGGGTGATCCGAGTAACTCGCTGCGTGGAGTTTGGAGCGGCCAGCCTGCTCCGGCCATCGGGTGTAGTCGTTATGGTCTGAGTAGGACCTTGACGGCACCATCTCGCTTCTTCTGGAACATGTCGTAGGCGTCGGGAGCCTGACTCAGCGGGAGGTGGTGGGTGGCGAAGGAATCCACGCCGAGCGGATCGTCGTCAGTCAACAGGGGCATGATGTGCTCGACCCAGCGCTTCACATTGGCCTGACCCATCCGAAGCTGGATCTGCTTGTCAAAGAGGGTCAGCATGGGCATCGGATCGGTCATCCCTCCGTACACTCCGCTCAGGGAGATCGTGCCGCCTCTCCTGACCAGGTCTATGGCGAGATAGATGGCGGCCAAGCGATCGACACCGACCCGTTCCATCAACTTTGCCGCCATGGTGTCAGGCAGTAGCCCGGTCACCTGTTGGGCGACCTTGCCCGCGGGTGAGCCGTGAGCCTCCATGCCGACTGCGTCGATCACGGCATCTGGGCCTCGCCCTTCTGTCAGGTCCCGGACATTGGCGACGAGGTCACCGCCGCTCGTCAGGTTGAGCACCTCCACACCATGCTGCATCGCCCGTTCAAGCCGTTCGGGGACCAGGTCGATCCCGAATACCTTGCCCGCTCCTCGGTGTTGTGCGATACGGGTCGCCATGTCCCCGATCGGGCCTAACCCAAGAACAACCACGCTGCCGCCGTCCGGGATATCCGCATACTCGACCGCTTGCCAAGCGGTGGGTAGCACGTCGGACAGGAATACGAACCGGTCGTCGGGCGGCCCGTCCGGCACCTTGATTGGGCCGAACTGAGCCTGGGGTACTCGGAGGTACTCAGCTTGGCCGCCGGGTATCTGACCATAGAGCTTCGTATATCCGAAGAGAGAGGCACCCGATCCGAATTCCGTGACCTGGGTCGTCTCGCACTGGGAGTAGAGACCATCCCCGCACATGAAGCAGCGCCCGCAGGCGATCGTGAACGGTATGACCACCCGATCACCGGCCTTCAGGTTCGTCACTTCGGAGCCGACTTCTTCGACAATCCCCATGGGCTCGTGGCCCAGGATGTCGCCAGGGGTCATGAATGGGCCCAGAACCTCATAGAGGTGGAGGTCCGAGCCGCAAATTCCGCTCGAAGTGACCTTGATGATTGCGTCATTCGGTTCTTTGATGCTCGGGTCGGCCACTGTGTCCACTTGGACATCGCGTCTGCCGTGCCAGGTCACTGCCTTCATGGGGACAACCTCGACTTCTTGGATGTTCGGGCGGCCCCCGAACGGTTTCAGCCCCCATACCCCGGCAGTTGTGGTCCTAAGCAGTCGCCAGTCCGTGAGTGGTGCCCACCTGTGAAGTGTGAAGCGTTGAGGTGGCAGGCATAGTGGCTCCGTGCCGACGTCTGAGGAAGTCCGCGCCCTCGATCTGGTGTCCGCCACCAAGCCCAAGGCGATACACACCGCATATCTGGCCCGCTCGATCGCCGCGAGTCAGAGGGAGTCCTCAAACAGGCGGAGGAACTGACGGCTGATCCGCTCTGCAAGCTGAGCATGTCTTCTCGACACCTGCGGCCGATGGCCGGATCTCGGCCGAAACGAGTGAGCCCGCATCCACCGGACGTTCCTGTTCTTGCCCCTGGTGAGCGACTAATGCCAGTGAGGCGGTCACCGAACCCCGCTACAAGGGAGAGCCTTGCATTGACCTTGAGTTGCCTACCCGCACGTTGCGCCCAGGCGGGACCATAACCGGCAAGGTCGTCCTCCGCCCGACCCGTGCGATGACGGTGAACACGGTCGTCGCCACCTTTGCTCAGACCATCCCGGTCAAAGAGGGGCTCGTGGGCAAGGCGGTGGGGACACCCCAGATCCTGGTCGATGAGCCTCTCGACCTCGAGCCGGGCGACACAAGGAGTCTCCCGTTTGCCCTGACGCTGCCAGACGACGCAGCCCCGACCGTGCGCGGAAGTATGACGACCCCTCCGTGCCACTCCATTGTCTCGTGGGATGTTGGAGGGCAGGCCAAGTTTGTTCTTTCGGCGGACGACAAGGCAGGTTCCCAAGGCTTCGTCTACGTTGGCGTCAACGTGTGCAACACGGACGCGGCTTCGTCCGCTGCACCAGGACGAGCCTGATACCTGCTGCATTCGATGCGAAGCAGCCGGTCTGCTCCCATGCACCGTCCCTTCCCTTCATGCGCTTGTTCTAGGGCTAACATCGTTCCCGGTCTTCGGGGGAGGTGCCATGACGAGCGGGCGGCGGGTTCAGACCTGGATGATGGCGGTGGCGGTAGGTGTCGGCACTGTCGCCACCTTCGGCGCTGCCACCGCTGGCGTGCCCGGGGCCGCCACGGCCGCCACCAGGTCGGGCTCCAAGTCGTACTACGTCTCACTGGGCGACTCCTACTCCGTCGGCTACCAGCCCGGGAAGGGATCCACCTTCGGCTATACCGGCTATGTCGCCGCACGTACGCACCTCGCCCTGGCCAACTTTGGCTGCGGTGGCGCCACCACGGGATCCATCTTGGAGTCCGTCGGCTGCTCGGCCGACCTTTCGGCCAAGTTCGGTCGCGTCTCCTATCCGACCACGACCCAGGCGAGCGCGGCCGAAGCCTTCATCCGTGCTCACGCCGGTCACATCGGGTTGATCACGGTGTCCATCGGCGGAAACAACGTCACGGCGTGCGCATCTGCGTCCAATCCCATCAGCTGCGTGTCCACCGCGGTGGCTGGCATCAACACCGATGTCACGGCGCTGGCCGCTGCGCTGCGAACGGCTGCCGGCCCCAGGGTACCGATCATCGGGACC
>DASXMT010000029.1:0-3081 GCA_036495505.1 Acidimicrobiales bacterium
AGCCGGTTGGGCCGCATCCGGGCATCTATATGCTCTTCTGAAACGTTCCCACCCTTCACTGAGACGTAGCCACCTTTCAGTTGCAGAACGTTCTCCCACCGTTCATCTGATGGATCACCGATGGCAACGCTTCGGAAACGAGTCCGTCTTACCGTTGGGATTTGTATCCGTGTGAGGCAGATCCTTCTTGATCGACATCTCAGGGATCGAACGTCTGACGGAGTCGCGAGCCCGAGGAGGTTCCCGAAGATGCATCACGTGCAGTGCCCATGGTGACCCTGACGAACGAGCAGGCCCACACCGCTGACCTAGCGAACCATACCGATGACCTTGGGAACCGTACCGACGGCGACCGGGGACATACCCCCTTGCCGCCGCACGTCGTGGTGCTCTTTGGGGCAACCGGTGACCTGGCCCGACGAAAGCTGTTGCCGGGGCTGTACCACCTGTCCAAGGCGAACCTCCTTCCCGACTGCCGGATCGTGGCCACCTCGCTGGAGGACCTCGATGACGAGAGCTATCGGGCCCTGGCCCGGAGGTCCTGCGACGAGTTCGCACGGGGCACGGTCGACGACGAGCAATGGGAGGCGTTCAGCCGACACATGCACTACGTGCCCGGCGGCCACGGCGTCGACGGACTGGCGGCCGCGGTCAAGAGCGCCGAGGCGACACTGGACATCGGGGCTCGACGCCTCCATTACCTCAGCGTCCCGCCCCACGCCATGCCGTCGGTGGTCCGGACGCTGGGCGAGGCCGGGCTCAACGACCGTGCCCGGGTCATCATGGAGAAGCCCTTCGGCACGGACCTTTCCAGCGCGCGGCGGTTGAACAGCACGGTCCAGGAGATCTTCGACGAGGACCAGGTGTTCCGGATCGATCACTTCTTGGGCAAGGAGGCGGCCCAGAACATCCTGGCTTTCCGCTTTGCCAACGGGTTGTTCGAGCCCATCTGGAACCGCCAGCACATCGACCATGTCCAGATCGACGTCCCCGAGACGCTGGGGGTCGGCGCCCGGGGACCGTTCTATGAGCAGACCGGCGCGTACCGGGACATGGTCGTCACCCACCTCTTACAGATCCTGGCCTTCGTGGCCATGGAACCGCCGACGGCGCTCGAACCTCGGGCCATCAGCGAGGAGAAGAACAAGGTGTTCCGCTCACTGAAGCCCATCGACCCGTCCGACGTGGTCCGGGGCCAGTACGACGGGTATCGCAGGAACGAAGGGGTGTCGCCCGATTCGGATACCGAGACGTTCATCGCCCTGCGGTGCGAGATCGACAATTGGCGGTGGGCCGGCGTGCCCTTCTATCTCCGAACCGGAAAGCAGATGGCAGAGGGGGCCCGCATCGTCTCCATCGCCTTTCGGGAGCCGCCCAGGTCGATGTTTCCCGCCGGGTCGGGCGTGGGCTCCCACGGTCCCGACCATCTGACCTTCGACCTGGCCGACTCGTCCCGACTGTCCCTGTCCTTCTACGGCAAGCAACCCGGCCCGGGGATGAAGCTGGAGAAGCTCAGCCTCCAGTTCGCCCTCCATGAGACGGACCGAGAGGACGACGTGCTCGAGGCCTACGAGCGGCTGATCCACGACGCCATGAGCGGGGACCACACGCTGTTCACCAACGCCGAGGGCATCGAGCGACTGTGGGAGGTGTCCCAGGCGCTGCTCGACGCCCCTCCCGACGTACAGCCCTACCGCGTCGGTTCGTGGGGACCACCGGCCATCCAGGATCTCATCGAGCCACGCTCGTGGCGGCTGCCCTTCGAGCGGGGCTGGCGTCAACGTCCCTAGATGGCCGGATGACCGGATGACCGGGACGAGCTCGTGTCTGAGCACGTATCCATGGGCGCCGCGTCGTTCAGCTCCATGGGCGCTTGGTCAGTCAGCTCCATGGGCGCCTGATCCTCAGTCCACGGCGTCTGGTCGGTCAGCCCTGCGCGCCCAACCGATGCAGGAGCTCGGGGAGATCCCCGATGCCGTCGATCACGTGGTCGGGCGCAACGGCGGCGCCGTCGAGGTCGGCCTGGCGAAACTTCCCCGTTCTCACTAGTACGCCGGTCATGCCCATTGCCTGGGCGCCCAGAACATCGGCGTCGATGTCATCCCCGACCATGACCGCGCCGGGTCCGGTCGTGCCCAGATCGGCCAGCGCAGCCTGGAAGAAGGCGGCCGCCGGTTTTCCCACCACGGTGACCCCCACATGGGCTGCGGCCTCGATGCCCACGATGAACGCCCCCATGTCCAGTGCCGGCCCCTCTGACGTCTGATAGCGGACGTTGCGGTGCAGGGCCACGACCGGGACGCCGTCGTCGGCCAGCTTGAACACGGCGTCGAGCTCCTGGTAGCCGATATTCGGACCAGCCCCACCGAGCAGCACCACACCGGCAGAGCGGGCATCGGCCAGCGCCACGCCTTCGAGGTCCTCACCCAAGTCCCCTTCGTTCACCACCAGACAGCCCATGCCGGCATGGTGCTCGCCCAGGTATCGGGCCGCACTGGTCACCGCCGTGAGGATCCGATTCCCTTCAATGGGCATACCCGCCGCCGCCAACAGCGCGGCAATGCGTTTGCGCGACTTCGAAGACGTGTTGGTGACCAGACGGAACTCGATCTCTTGGGCATGCAGCCAGCGGATTGTCTCGACCGCTCCGGGCAGGGGATCCCACGACACGGTCAGGACGCCGTCGATGTCAAGCAGAATCCCAGCCATGCGGAACGGTATCGCTTTCCGCTGTCCATGCTGCCCTCCGGCCACAAACATTGCCGAGCATTTACGTGCCCGTTACCGACCCGAAACGTCTGCCACGCGGCCGGGCCCACCTAGGGCCCGCTCACCGACGTGGTCAATCAGGTCATGGCGTGCGGGGCGAGGCGCGCTGTTCACGAGGGAGGGTTCGGCCAGGCGGCGGCCTTCGGCCTTGCCTGCTCACTCCAGTTTGAAGAGCCGGTCGTCGTCGCCATCGTCTGGTTGGCCGAGGGGCTGTGGCGGGGGCTTCTCGGGTGGCAGCCACTGCCAGTCGCCCGGGCCCCCTTCGAGCCGGAATCCCCCGTGATGGCGCAGGTGGTGGTGATGGCGACACAA
>DASXMT010000030.1:0-6811 GCA_036495505.1 Acidimicrobiales bacterium
AGGTGGTGCCCCGCGCCGCCGCGTCGGTGATGGCGGCGATGACCTCGGGGTGGGCGTGCCCGAGCAACGACGCCCCGTAGGACTGGACGAAGTCGAGGTACCGGTTCCCGTCGGCGTCCCACACCGACGCGCCCTGGCCCCGGGCCACGAAATAGGGCTCGCCCCCCACCGAACGGAACGAGCGCACCGGCGAGTTGACTCCGCCCGGGATCACCTGGAGGGCGCGTTCGAAGAGCTCGGCTGATCGGGTGTGGTCAGCCACCCAGGACCTCGGCCAGATCACCGGCGAAGTAGGTGAGGATGACGTCCGCTCCGGCCCGCTTGACTGCGGTCAGCTGCTCGAGGGCCACGGCCGGACCGTCGATCCAGCCCCGTTCGGCAGCGGCTTGGATCATGGCGTACTCCCCGCTCACGTGGTAGGCCCCCACCGGGACGTCCACGGCAGCGCGCACATCGGCGATGACGTCGAGGTACGTGAGGGCAGGCTTGACCATGACCATGTCGGCTCCCTCGGCGATGTCGAGGGTCACCTCGGCCATGGCCTCCCGGCGATTGCGGGGATCCTGTTGATACCCCTTGCGGTTCCCGCCGCCGGCGATGGTCACGTCCACCGCTTCGCGGAAGGGGCCGTACAGGGCCGATGCGTACTTCGCCGCATAGGCCAGGATGGCCGTGTCGTCACGGCCGTCGCTGTCCAAGGCGCCCCGGATGGCCGCTACCTGGCCGTCCATCATGCCGCTCGGCGCGATCACATCGGCGCCGGCAGCTGCCTGCGACACCGCTGTGTCCGCGTACAGAGGGAGGGTGGCGTCGTTGTCGACATCCCCGGTGGCCGGGTCGACGATCCCGCAATGTCCGTGATCGGTGAATTCGTCAAGGCAGCAGTCGGCTATGAGCACCATCTCCTCTCCCACGGCCTCTCGGACCGCAACCAGGCCGCGCTGGACGATCCCGTCGGGATCGAACGCCTGAGACCCCACCGCGTCCTTGTCCTCGGGGCGGGGCAGACCGAACAAGATGAGCGCGGGTACCCCGAGGCCGCAGAGTCGCTTCGCTTCGGTGGCCAGCGTCTCCACCGTGTGCTGCACGACGCCGGGCAGCGAGGCGATGGGGTGGGGCTCGTGGAGACCGTCGGCCACGAACAGGGGGGCGACCAGGTCGTCAACCGACAGATGGGTCTCCGCCACCAGCCGGCGGAGGGCCGGGGTCCTCCGCAGTCGGCGCATGCGCCGGGCAGGGAAGGCCGACAGACCAGTTCCTGGTATCGGGTTGTTCGAATCGGTGCTCGACACGAACCTAGAGCCTACGGCAGGACGGGGGATTCCGGTCCTTGGCCCAGGCGCGGTTCAGCCAGCGGGGGTCCCCCCAGTCGAGAGAGCGGTCACCAGGGCGGTCACCAGTCCGTCGATGGTGTGCTCGACCGCCTCCACCGTGACCGGGAGCCCGGCGGCGACAACCGATGCCGAGGTGATCGGCCCGATGCTGGCCAGCACCGGAGGGACCTGGTCGATCCCCAACAACTCGACCGTGCGCTCCACCGTCGAGGACGAGGTGAACGCCACCGCATCAGCCCGGGAGGCGGCGGCGATGGCGTCGGGCCCGGGCGAGCCGGCCACCGTCCGGTAGGCGACGACCTCGTCGACCGTCCAGCCCTTGGCCCGGAGTCCAGGGGCGAGCACGTCCCGCACCGACTCTGCTCGGGGAAACAGGATCCGGCCCGTGGCTCCCCCACCGGTCCCGATCGGTGCGAGCGGGAGCTCCCGGGCGAGCACCTCGGCCACCGATTCGTCCGGGACCAGGTCGGGGGGATGTCCCCCTCGGGCCAGCGTCCCAGCCGTGCCCGAACCGACCGCCGCCCATCGGGTCGCCTGGGGAACAGGGCGGTCGTCGAGGCTGGCCAGGAAGCGGGAGGCGGCGTTGGTGGAGGTGAACACCAACCAGTCGTAGGCGCCCGCTATCGCCTCGTCCGCCGCGTGGCGGAGAGCCTCGCCTCCGTCGGGCGAATCCTCGATGGCGATCACCGGCAACTCGACCACCGACGCTCCCTCCCCGGCCAGACGCTCCACCAGCGACGAGGCCTGGGCCCGGGTGCGGGTGACCACGATCGTGACACCCGCCAGCGGCCCCGAAGCCGACCCGTCGGTCACGTCGGCTCGCCACCGCCAGGGGTGGCGGCCGTGGAACCACCGCCAGGGGTGGCGGCCGTGGATCTGAGGTCGAGCCCCGCTACCGGACCGATCACGATGGTGCACGGCGCCGGAAGATCCACCTCGGCCAGGCCGTCGAGGGTGGTCCGCTCGGTGCGCTGCTCGTCGGTGGTCCCCCAGTGGACGACCGTCACCGGTGTGTCGGGCGGCCGGCCGCCGTCGATCAGGGCCTCGGCGATCCGGGCCCGATCGGCCATGCCCATCATGACCACCAGCGTGCCGCCCGCTTGGGCCAGGGCGCGCCAGTCGACACCCCCCGGAGCAGACGGATCACCGACGTGGCCGGTGACCACGGTGACCGATGTGGACAGACCCCGATGGGTAACCGGGATACCCGCCGCCGCCGGGGCGGCAAAGGCCGAGGTGACGCCGGGCACGACGTCGTAGGGGATGCCCGCGGCCTGCAGCGCCTCTGCCTCCTCACCACCCCGGCCGAACAGGAACGGGTCTCCCCCCTTGAGCCGGACCACCTCCCGGCCCTTGCCGCCGTGTTCGATGAGGAGCGCGTTGATGTCACTCTGCCGGGTGGGCCGACCTGGCTTCTTGCCCACGTCGATCCGTTCGGCGCCGGGAGGAGCCAGATCCAGCAGCGCATGGGCGATCAATCGGTCGTAGATGATCACGTCGGCCCGAGCCAAGAGGGCGGCGCCCCGGACGGTCACCAGCTCGGGATCACCAGGGCCGGCGCCAACCAGGTGCACGGTCACGGCACCGCCTCCGCCGTCCCATTGACGTCCCCCCAGTACCCGAGGGAGGCGCCCCCGCAGTCGTCGAGCAGGTAGCGGGCGACGTCTCGACCCAGCCGCTCGGGGTCCTTGCCGCGAGCACTCTGGCGGAGCACCACCCGGCCGTCTTCGCTGGCCAGGATGGCGGTGAGCTCGATGTCGGGGAGCTCGATGTCGGTGAGCTCCGAGTCGTCCAGCTCGATGTTGGGCAGCTCCGAGTCGTGCCCTGCGGGCAAGATTGGCGAGCGGTCAGCGACCGGTTCGTCGGCCACCACGACTGCGTGGGCGCCAACCGGCAACGTGCAGCTGCCCCCGAGTTCGGCCAGATAGGCACGCTCGGCCGAGACCGTCCGTCGGACCTCGGCGTCGTCGATGGCCGCCAGCAGGGCCCGCGTCGCCCCATCATCGGTCCGGCACTCGACGGCCAGGGCTCCTTGGCCGACTTGAGGAACCATCACCAGCTGATCGAGCACCTCGGTGTCGACGCCGCCAGGCGGTTCCCAGCCCAGGCGGTCCGCCGCCGCCTTGGCCACGACGACGGCCACCACGTCGCGCCGGCCCACGGCAGCCAGGCGGGTGCCCAGGTTGCCGCGCAAATCGGTGTACGTGAGATCGGGCAGCAGGTTGGCCAGCTGGGTGCGCCGCCGCACGGATCCGGTGGCCACGGTGGCCCCCGGGCGCAGGTTGGCCAGCCGAGCACCCACCAGCAGGTCCCGGGGATCGGCCCGTTCGGGGAAGGCGGCCAGCATCAGACCAGGGGGTGACAGTTCGGGCGCTGCCGGCAGGTCTTTGGCCGAGTGCACGGCGGCATCGGCCTCTCCCCGCAGCACGGCCGCTTGGACCTCTTTCACGAAGACCCCCTGCCCACCCAGGGCGTGCAGGGGCACATCGGTGTTCCGGTCGCCGGCCGTCTCCACGATGACCAACGTCACCTCCACGGTGGGTTCCGAGGCGTCCTCGTCGGCCGGGGCGGCGAGCATCCCCGCCACCCGCTGGGCCTGCCAGAGGGCGAGCGGCGATCCGCGCGTGGCCAGCCGAAGCTGCGGGCGTGCAGGCACGGTGCTACAGATCGAAGAGGGCCCGGAGGGCCTCGACCAGGCGCTCGCCCCGAGGGGTGCCGGCGGCGTCCTTCACCGCCACGGTGGGTTCGTGCAGCAACTTGGCCACCGTCGACCTGGTCACCGCGTCCACCTGGCTCCACTGCTCCTCGGTCAGTTCGGCCAACTTGGACCGGTGCCGCTCGAGCTCGGAGCGGCGTATGTCTTCGGCCCGGGAACGGAGGGAGGACACGACGGGAGCTGCTCCCCGGGCGCGGGCCGCCACCCGGTACCGCTCCAGCTGATCGGCCACGATCTCCTGGGCATGGGCCAGCTCGCCCTGGCGACCGGACAAGGCTCCCTCGACCGCGGCCCGGAGGGCGTCCATGTCCAAGAGGGTGATGCCGGCGAGATCGGCGGCCGCCGGCTCCACGTTCCTGGGCACGCCCAGGTCGACCACCAGCAGCGGATCATCGCGCTCTCGATGGGCCAGGGCGGCAGCGAGCACGGGCACTTCGACGATCGGGTGGGTGGTGGCCACCGAGGTGAACACCACATCGGCCGTGGCCAGAGCCTCAGGGACCTTGGCCATCGAGGTCACCCGGCTTCGCGAGGCGAGCGGTGCCGGGAGGGCGGCGACCAGCTCAGCGGCGCGGGCCGCGGTGCGGTTGGCCACCACCAGCTTCGACGGTTCGTGCGAGGCGATGGACCGGATCACCCCTTCGCCCATCTCACCCGCCCCCACCACCAGGATGCGGGAACCGGCCAATCCTTCCGGACGTCGGTTGGCCGCCATGGCCACAGCCCCGTTGGACAGCGACGTGATGCCTCGGGCAATGGCTGTCTCGGACCGGACCCGCTTCCCGGTCTCGACTGCGTGGCGGAACAACGAACCGAGCACCGGTCCTGAAGCCCGCTCTCGCTGGGCCCGTTCCCAGGCCCGGCGCACCTGGCCCAGGACCTCCGACTCGCCCAGCACGGCCGAGTCCAACCCGGAGGCGACGGTGAAGAGATGCTCGGCCACGTCATCGTCGAACCGGGTGACAAGGTGCTCGGCCAGGGCATCCACGGGTAGGCCGCCGATGGCGGCAAAGAACTCCTGGAGCTCGGCCACCCCGTCGTGGAACCGCTCGACGACGGCATAGACCTCGGTACGCAGGCAGGTGGAGAGGACCACGGCTTCGGACAGGTTGGCCCTGTCGCGGAGCATGCCGAGCGCCTTGGGCAGGGCGTTCTCACCCACTGCCACCTGCTCGAGCAGGTCGAGCGGGGCCTGGCGCTGCTCGAGGCCTACGACAACGACGGACACTGCTTGGGGTGACTCCCTTGCTTGCTCGGAGGATGGTCTGTACCCAGGCGAGGAAACCTCGACCGAGTTTCAAGCATGCCGGTCCTCGGGGCGGATCGCCAGTCGCCGGGGGGCGCCCCGCCCCTTCAGGCCCCGGTCAGGCCGATGGATCGGAGGGAGGGCATGGAGTGTTGCGCCGCCGTGGCCCCCAGACGCGCCTGGTAAAAGCTCATGACCTGGAGCTCGATGGACAGGTCCACGTAGCGCAGCAGAACTTCCGGGGGCACGGCCAACACTGTGGGAGCGAAGTTCAACAAGGAGCGCACGCCCACTTCGACCAGCTGGTCGCCGACGCTCTGTGCGGCGGAGGCCGGAGTGGCGATCACCCCGATGGACAGGCTCTTCTCGGCGGCGACCGTGTCGAGCTGGTCCATGTGCCGAACGGTGTTGTCCCCGATCCGCTCGCCCACCACGGCGGGATCCACGTCAAGGAGGGCGGCCACGACAAAGCCCCTGGTGGTGAAGCCCTGGGAGTTGGCCAGGGCTCGGCCGAGGTTGCCGATCCCGACGATGACCACCGGCCACACCTGGTCCAGTCCGAGCTCCCGATCGATCTGCTCGATGAGAAAGGCGGCGTCGTACCCCGATCCGCGGGTCCCGAACGAACCCAGCAGGGAAAGGTCCTTGCGCACCTTGGCCGCATTCATCCGGGCCGACGCGGCCAACTGCTCGGAGGACACGGTGGCATTGCCCGACCGCAGGAGCTCCTCGAGGATCCGCTGGTACACGGGAAGGCGGACCACGGTGGCCTCGGGGATCCGGCGCTCACCCGAGGATTCCGGTCGGCCCTGGCCTGCAGGCGGCGGAGAGCCCGGGCTCGCCTCCTTGCTCCGAGGGTCGACGGCGTCGGTCACTTCGCCGGATCGTACCGAGGGAGGAGCGGAAAGGGAAAACGATGTCGGGCCCTCGGGATTCGACCTCATCGTCAGTCCTCGATCCCACCCCCGGCCTGGACCCGGACCACCAGGCCCGGCCCGCTGACGCCCAGTGCCGACGCCGCCGAGGCGCGGTCGAGGACCAGGGCGTGGAGACCGTTGGCGTCGACCAGCAGGCCCAGCTCACCGGGCTCGAGCGAGGAGAACGCCGACACCCGGCGGGCCCGGGCCGGCCGGTCCTGAACGGTGCGGTCCGAAGGGCCGACCAAGACGGTGTCTCCGAGACCCACCCCCAACTGGTCCCAGGTGCCGCCGTCGCCGGCCAGCTGGACGTTCCCGTACCCGTCCACCCAGGTCACCGACGTGGTCATGACACCGGCCGACACCGAAGCTGGGGCCGGGCCGGCGGGAAGGGCCACCAGCCCGTCGACGTCGATGGGTGGGCCCAGTGCCTCCATGGCACCGCCGGCGACCAGTCGGGCCGCGGCGGGAGCGAAGACGTCGCGGCCGTCGAAGGTGGACGCTCCACCCAGGGCCACGGCCCGACGGGGGCCGCCGAGCAGGTCAGCAGCCGGGAGGAGCAGCCCATTGTCAGGACCGACCATCCAGCGCGGGCCGA
>DASXMT010000031.1:0-15442 GCA_036495505.1 Acidimicrobiales bacterium
TCAGCGGCCGCCGCCGGGGGCACCGAGGAGGCGGGCATCCCCGGTGCCGTGGCCATCGAGCTGGTCCACAACTTCTCGCTGCTGCACGACGACATCATCGACGAGGACCGCGATCGTCGTCATCGGCCCACGGTCTGGGCCCAGTTCGGGATCGGCTCGGCCATCATCGCCGGGGACGCCCTCGCCGCCCTGGCCGTCCAGGTATTGCTGGACGACCCGACCCCCGAACGGGTGCGGGCCACCGCCACCCTGGCCACCGCCACCCAGGAGATGATCGCCGGGCAGGCTGACGACATGGCCTTCGAGACCCGGGCGTCGGTCACCGTGGAGGAGTGCCTGCGCATGGCCACGGGAAAAACCGGGGCCCTGTTGTCCTGTGCCTCCTCGCTCGGTGCCGTGCTGGTCGGGGCACCCGACTCGACCATCGATGCCCTGGCCGACTTCGGCCGCAACGTGGGGATCGCCTTCCAGGCCATCGACGACGTGCTGGGGATCTGGGGCGAGCCCAGCCAGACGGGCAAGCCGGCAGGCAACGACCTGGTCCAGCACAAGAAGACCCTCCCGGTGGTCACCGCGCTGGCCCGGTCCGACGGTCGGCGCCCCGAGCTCGAGGCACTCCTGGCCCGGACGCTCGCCGAACAGGACGTGGCCGAGGTGGCCCGGCTCATCGAGGAGAGCGGCGCCCGCGACGAGGCCACCGACATCGTCGAGTCGCACCTGGATGCGGCGTTGGCCTCGCTGGACCGGGCCGACCTGCTCCCCGGTCCCCGGGCCCAGCTGGAGGCCATCGCCCAGTTCGTGACCGAGCGGGACCGATGACGGTCATCACCACATCCCCGATGGTGGACAAGGGGGACGAGGCCCGGTCCGACGACGTCGTCGCCCATGCCCTCGATCGCGCCGTCGGCGCCCTCGGCCGCGGGCAGGACGCGGCCGGCTGGTGGAAGGGCGAGCTGGAGACCAACGTGACCATGGAGGCCGAGGACCTCCTCCTCCGTCAGTTCCTGGGCATCCGGACCGAGGACCAGACACAGCGAACGGCCACGTGGATCCGTTCGCGCCAGCGCGACGACGGGACCTGGGCCACCTTCTACGGAGGTCCGCCCGATCTGTCCACCACCGTCGAGGCCTACGTGGCCCTCCGTCTGGCCGGCGACGCGGTCGACGCCCCCCACATGCAAGGGGCCGCCCGGTTCGCCCGGGAGTCCGGCGGGCTGGAGGCCAGCCGGGTCTTCACCCGTATCTGGATGGCCTTGTTCGGTCTCTGGCCGTGGGACGAGCTCCCGGTGATGCCGCCGGAGCTGATGCTGCTCCCACCATCGGTACCCCTCAACATCTACGACTTCGGGTGCTGGGCCCGCCAGACGGTGGCGGCCCTCACGGTGATCAGCGCCCACCGGCCTGTCCGGCCCATCCCGGTGACCATCGACGAGCTCCGGAGCGGGGTCCATCCCGCCCCCCCGTCGGCCAGCCGGTGGGGGAAGCGGTTCCAGCGGCTCGATCGGGCGCTGCACGTCTACGAGCGCAGGCCCATCGGCGTCCTGCGCAAGCTGGCCCTGCAGCGGGCCGAGCGGTGGATCGTCCAACGCCAGGAGTCCGACGGGTCCTGGGGTGGGATCCAGCCGCCCTGGGTCTACTCGCTGATGGCGCTCCACCTGCAGGGCTACCCGCTCGACCATCCGGTGATGCGAGCCGGGCTGGACGGGCTGGACGGTTTCACCATCGACGACGAGGCCGGCCGGCGGCTCGAGGCGTGCCAGTCCCCGGTGTGGGACACGGCGTTGGCTGTCATTGCGCAGTCCGACGCGGGCACGCCGCCCACCGACCATGGCATGCGCCGCGCCGGAGCCTGGCTGCTGGGCGAAGAGGTGACCATCAAGGGCGATTGGAGCATCCGGCGTCCCCGCCTCGCCCCGGGGGGATGGGCGTTCGAGTTCGCCAACGACCACTACCCCGACATCGACGACACGGCCGAGGTGGTTCTGGCCCTCAGGCACTGCGATGTTGCCGCCGAGGGGGCCATCGACCGGGCCGTGGCCTGGATCGAGGGAATGCAGTGCTGTGACGGAGGTTGGGGGGCATTCGACGCCGACAACACCCGCGGCCTGTGCGAGGAGCTGCCCTTCTGCGACTTCGGCGAGCTGATCGATCCGCCCAGTGCCGACGTCACCGCCCACGTGGTGGAGATGCTGGCCGTGCTGGGCCGCCCGGGCCCGGCCCTGGACCGCGGTCTCCGGTGGCTGCTCGACGCACAAGAGGCCGACGGGTCATGGTTCGGTCGCTGGGGGGCCAACTACGTCTACGGCACCGGCGCCGTGGTCCCTGCCCTCGCTGCCGCCGGCCTGGCCGAGGACCACCCGGCCATGGTCGGGGCCGTCCGCTGGCTGGAGGATCACCAGAACCCCGACGGCGGTTGGGGCGAGGACCTCCGCTCGTACGCCGACCCGGGCCTGGCCGGGCAGGGCACGTCCACCGCCTCCCAGACGGCGTGGGCGATCCTCGCCCTCCTGGCCGCCGGCCGGCAGGGCCGGTCCACCGATCGAGGTATCGAATTCCTGGTCGGGACCCAGCGGGATGACGGGTCCTGGGACGAACCGTGGTTCACCGGCACCGGTTTCCCGGGGGACTTCTACATCAACTACCACCTCTACCGCCTGGTGTTCCCGGTCATGGCCCTTGGTCGCTTCGTGCAGGAGCGGTCCCATGGCTGATCTCACCGTCGTGTCCCCACTGCGCATCGAGGCCCTGGCTCTCGGTGGCGACGTGACCCTGATCGGCATGGGCCAAACCAGGGCGACGGCGGCGGGAGCGAGGCTGGCGGCCATGCCGCACTCCCAGGCCGTGGCCCTGGTGGGCGTGGCCGGCGGCCTGGATCCTGAGCTCCGGGTCGGCCAACTGGTGGTGGCCACCGAGGTGCGCACCGTGGACGGCAGCATCATCCGGTCTCTTCCCGGTGCCGAGCGGATCGCCGAGGAGCTCCGCCAGAAGGGCATCGACGTCCGCACCGGGCCCATCGTGTCGTCACCCCGGCTGGTCCGAGGGGGCCAACGGGCGGCCCTGGCCTCCTCCGGAGCCATTGCGGTGGACATGGAATCGGCGTGGCTGGCCGACCAGCTCCCCGGCCGGCCGTTGGCCGTGGTCCGTTCCATCTCGGATACGGCCGGCCACGGGATGGTGCTGGGCGGCATGCGGGCCCTGGCCACCCTGATGCGGGTGCGACCTTCACTGGAGCGCTGGGCCGGCGCCGTGGGGAGGCACGACGTCGTCCTCGCCGCCCCCCGTTCGTTCTGCGCCGGGGTGGAGCGCGCCATCGAGATCGTGAACCGGGCCATCGATCGCTTCGGCGCCCCGGTATACGTCCGCCGGCAGATCGTGCACAACAGCCACGTCGTCGCCGACCTGGAAGGCAAAGGCGCCATCTTCGTGGAGGAGCTCGACGAGGTGCCTGCGAACGCAGTGGTGGTCATCGCCGCCCACGGCGTGTCCCCCAAGGTCCGCCAGGAAGCCGCTCGCCGCGGCGACCTGTCGGTCATCGACGCCACCTGCCCGCTGGTGACCAAGGTCCACCACGAGGCGCGGCGCTTCGCATCACAGGACTACCAAATCGTCCTCATCGGCCACGAGGGGCACGAGGAGATCGCAGGCACCCTGGGCGAGGCGCCCATGGCCCTGGTCGAGCGACCCGAGGACGTGGCCGCCCTCGACATCGACCCCCGAGCCCAGGTGGCCTACCTGACCCAGACCACCCTGGCCACCGATGAGACGGCCGAGATCGTCGCCGCCCTGCGGGACCGGTTCCCCGATCTCCACGGCCCCAACTCCAACGACATCTGTTATGCCACCCAGAACCGCCAGGATGCGGTTCGGGGCATGGTCGGGCTGTGCGACCTCCTGTTGGTGGTCGGTTCGGCCAACTCGTCCAACACGGCCCGGCTGGTCGAACTGGGCCGGCGAGAGGGTTGCCCGACCCAACTGATCGAAGACGAGACGCAGCTCCGATTGAGCTGGTTCGACGGTGTGGCCACCGTCGGCATCACCGCCGGTGCGTCTGCTCCAGAGTTCCTGGTCCAACGGGTGATCGACAGCCTCTCGGACCTCGGTCCGGTGGCTGTCACCGAGCATCGGACCACGGATGAAAGTGCCCATTTCTCTCTACCCCAGGCGGTGCGCTAATGCCCATACCCCTCCGACAGAACATGAAGATCGGTTCCCACCTGCTCCGGCAGAAGCTGAAGGGAGCCAAGCACTATCCCTTCATCGTGGAGATAGAGCCGCTGTTCGCCTGCAACCTCTCGTGCCCGGGTTGCGGGAAGATCCAACATCCCACCGATATCCTCCGCAAGCGCCTGTCGCTGGAGGACATCCTCGAGGCCGTGCGGGAGAGCGGGACGCCCATGGTCTCGATCGCCGGAGGTGAGCCCCTGTTGCATCCGGACATGGAGCGCATCGTGGCCGAGCTCATCAGACGCAAGATCTACGTCTACCTGTGCACCAACGCCGTGCTGCTCCGGCGGCGCCTGGATCGGTTCGCGCCATCCCACTTCTTCTCCTGGGTCGTCCACATCGACGGCATGAAGGAGCGCCACGACGCAGCCGTCGACCGTGACGGGGTCTTCGACGAGGCGGTGGCGGCCATCCGCGAGGCGAAGGAGAAGGGCTTCCGGGTGACCACCAACTCCACCTTCTTCAACACCGACTCGCCCAAGACCGTTCGCGATGTGCTCGACTTCTTGAACGACGACCTCAAGGTGGACGCCATGATGATCTCGCCGGCATACGCCTACGAGAAGGCACCCGACCAGGAGCACTTCCTCGGCGTCGAGCAGACCCGGAAGCTCTTCAAAGAGGCGTTCGACGGGAAGCGCAAGAAGTGGCGTCTCAATCATTCGCCCCTCTTCCTCGACTTCCTCGAGGGCAAGCAGGAGTTCTCGTGCACGGCGTGGGGGATCCCCAGCTACTCCGTGCTGGGCTGGCAGCGACCGTGCTATCTGATGGCCGACGGCTATGCCACCAGCTACAAGGAGCTGGTGGAGACCACGGACTGGGATGCCTACGGTCGGGGAAAGGACGAGCGCTGTAACAACTGCATGGCCCATTGTGGCTATGAGCCGACATCGGTGATCGCCAGCATGGACTCGCTGCGTGAAGGGCTGCGTGCCCTCGTCAGCACCCATTGATCCCGGTGAGCATCGTCACCATCGCCGAGTCCGCACTCCCCGTCGTTGACGGGACGAGGCGGCGCGGTGGTGGGCTCGACCGGCTCGACCCCGCCTCGCTGCGAGCCATGGACGTACCCGAGCTCGAGCAGTTGGCCATGGCCATTCGCCGGTTCCTCGTCGACTCGGTGGCGGAGACCGGCGGGCACCTCGGGTCCAACCTCGGCATCGTCGAGCTCACCTTGGCTCTGCACCGCGTCTTCGACTCGCCCCGAGATGCATTGGTGTGGGACACGGGACATCAGGCCTATGTGCACAAGCTGGTGACCGGTCGGGCCGGGTCCTTCGGACGGCTCCGCCAGCCCGGCGGCCTGTCGGGATACCCCAACCGGCTCGAGTCCGAGCACGACCTGGTCGAGAACAGCCACGCCTCCACGGCGCTGTCCTACGCCTACGGCTTGGCCCGGGCCCGCCAGCTGCGCGGCGACGACCGACCGGTGGTCGCCGTGGTGGGCGACGGTGCCCTCACCGGTGGGCTGGCCTATGAGGCGCTGAACAACATCGGAGCCACAGGGACCCGCGTCGTGGTCATCGTCAACGACAACGGGCGGTCCTACGCCCCCACCGTCTCCCGCCTGTCGACGGCCGGCGAGGATGGCGCAGGCGTGCGGCTGGTAGCGCCGTTCTTCGAGGCGCTGGGTCTGTCCTACCAGGGTCCGGTGGACGGTCACGATGTCGCCGCGCTGGAGTGCGCCCTTCGGGGCGTTGCCGACCGCACCGGACCGGTGGTGCTCCACGTGCACACCACCAAGGGGTACGGATACGCACCGGCTGAGAACGATGACGACAAGTGCCTGCACGACATCGGCCCCTTCGATCCGTCCACCGGCATCGCCACCAACAAGGCCGGCGCCGGCCTCAGCTACACCCACGCCTTCACGGCCGCCCTGATGGCCGAGGCCGAGGCCCGGCCCGACGTGGTCGCCCTCACCGCGGCCATGCCCGGTCCCACGGGCCTGGCTGCGTTCCGCGATCGCTACCCCGACCGGTTCTTCGACGTGGGCATCGCCGAGCAGCACGCGGTCACTGCGGCTGCGGGCATGGCCATGGGCGGCCTGCGGCCGGTGGTGGCCATCTATTCCACCTTCCTCAACCGGGCATGGGACCAGATCTACTACGACGTCGGCCTGCATCGCTTGCCGGTGATCTTCTGCATCGACCGGGCCGGCGTCACCGGGGATGACGGGCCCAGCCATCACGGGCTGCTCGATCTGGCCCTGCTGACCAAGGTGCCGGGGATGACGGTGTTCGCACCGGCCTCCTACGACGAGGTGGCGGTCATGCTTCATCAGGCCTTGGCCATCACCTCGGGACCGGTGGCCATTCGCTGGCCCAAGACCGAGGCAGCCCGGGCCGACGACACCGGGACCGGCGTGAACGGGCGACGGATCCGTGTCGGCAACGACGTCTGCCTCCTGGGCGTGGGGAAGCAGGTGGCCGCGTGTGAGCAGGCGGCCGACCTCCTGGCCGTCGCCGGCGTCGGCGCCACGGTGTGGGACGTCCGGGTCGCCTCCCCCCTGGCACCGGACATGATCAGCGACGCCCGGCGCCACAAGGTGGTCCTCACCGCGGAGGACGGCGTCGTAGAAGGTGGCGTCGGAGCGCTGGTGGCGAGCGCCCTGGCCCACGGAGCGTGCACCGAGGCCATGCCCCGGGTCGTGGCCTGTGGGGTCCCGGTGGCCTATGTGGCCCACGGCCGCCCGGCCGACATCCTGTCCCAGTTGGGCCTGGACGGCCCCGGGCTCAGCGCCACCGCCCTCGACGCCCTGGAGCGTGCCGGTCGACCTCTGTCGGGCGTCCTGTCCACCGACGCGTTGGGCAGGGTCCTGCCGGGGTCGTAACCGGCGGGCGCCGCCTACTCGACGGTGACGCTCTTGGCCAGGTTCCGGGGTTGGTCGACGTCCACGCCGCGAGCCAGGGCCACGTGGTAGGCGAGCAGCTGGAGGGGGATGCCCAAGAGCAGAGGATCGAGCTCCGGCTCGGACTTGGGCACCAGGAGCACCTCATCGGCCACGTCCTCCAGCGCCTCGCTGTGCCCGACGGCGATCACCGGCCCCCGCCGCGACCGGATCTCGCTGATGGTGGACAGGTTCTTCTCGTACAGCTCGTCGTCGGGGACGATGGCCACCGACGGCAGGTCGGGACCGATCAACGCCAGTGGCCCATGCTTCAGCTCGGCTGACGGGTATGCCTCGGCGTGAATGTAAGTGATCTCTTTCAGCTTCTGGGACCCTTCGAGGGCGACGGGATAGCCGCCGACCCGGCCCACGAACATGGCGCTGGTCGCGGCGACGAAGCGTTCGGCCACCTTGGCGATGTGGTCCTCGGTCTTCAGGATCTGAGCGATCTTCTCGGGTAGGGCGCTGAGCCCGGCGATGATACGGTCGCCGTCGGCCGCCCCCAGATCGCGCACCCGTCCCAGGTGCAGGGCCAACACGGCCAGCCCGGCCAGGGTGCAGGTGAACGCCTTGGTGGACGCCACCGATACCTCGGGTCCGGCGTGCAGGTAGATGCCGAGGCCGGTCTCCCGGGCGATGCTGCTCCCCACCACGTTGACCACCCCGAGGACCCGCCCACCCTTGCGCTTGATCTCCTGGACGGCCCGCAGCGTGTCGAGCGTCTCACCGGACTGGCTGACCACCACGTACAGGGTTTCAGGCTCGATGATCGGATTGCGGTAACGGAACTCCGACGCCGCCTCGGCCTCGGTCGGGATCCGGGCCAGCCGCTCGATCAGGTTGGCGCCGGCCAGCCCTGCATAGAACGCAGACCCGCAGCCCAGGATCTTCACCCGTCGGAGGCGCAGGATGTCTCGGGGCTCGAGGTCGATGCCACCCAGGTGGGCGGAGGAGGACTGCAGGTCGAGCCGTCCCGACAGCGTCCGCTGCACGGCCTCGGGTTGCTCGAAGATCTCCTTGTGCATGTAGTGGGAGTGGTCGCCCTTGTCGTAGGTGTCGAGGCCCCAGTTGATCGTCTCGGCCCGCCTGGTCGTCTCGGTGGAGTCGAGACGGTAGGTCTGGAAGCCATCGGCTCGGATCACGGCCATGTCGCCGTCCTCCAAGAAGATGGCTTGTTGGGTGTAGCGCACGATGGCCGCCGGGTCCGAGGCGATGAAGTTCTCACCGTTCCCCACGCCGATCACCACGGGGCTGCCGTTGCGTGCGACCACCACGCACCCGGGATCCCGGCTGTCGAGCACGGCGATCCCATAGGTTCCCTCGATGACGGCCAGGGCTTGGCACACCGCATCGGCTAGATCGTCGGTATCGGCGGCCGCGATGAGGTGGGGCAGCACCTCCGAATCGGTGTCGGACGAGAAGACGACGCCCTGGCCTTTCAAGCGCTCCCGGATGATCGAGGCGTTCTCGATGATCCCGTTGTGCACCACGGCGATGCGGCCGCTCTGGTCGACATGGGGATGGGCATTGGCGTCGCTGGGCTCGCCGTGGGTCGCCCACCGGGTGTGCCCGATCCCGGGACCGGGCATGTCGCGGGGAAGAGCGAGGGATTGCAGGGCCGACACCTTGCCCTTGGCCTTGCAGACGGTCATGGTGCCGTCGTGCTGGACGGCTACGCCGCTCGAGTCATAACCCCGGTACTCCAACCGCTCCAAACCCTCGAGAAGGATTGGGATCGAGTCTCGCGTCCCTACGTAACCGACGATTCCGCACATGCGGGCTCCTCATCCGTTCTCGTTCGTGCCTGAAACTGCAAACCGAGCGGGTGCGCCTCGGTTGGGTGCAGGGTAGGACCTTTCACTGCCCGAGCGCACGCGTTCACCGGCGCGGCCCTGTCGTCGTGGTGGTTCATCCTCCGGACCCCCTTCTCCGCCTGAGCATCACTCGCTGGTCGGCCCTTCGAAGACGGGAGCCCGCCGCTCCCGGTGGGAGGCGAGGCCCTCGGCGGCATCAGGGCCGCCGAACCCGTAGAACTCGTAGGCCAACGAGGCGTCGAAGACGGGCCCGAGCATCCGGTACCAGTTGTTCATGACGTGCTTCGTCCACCGGATGCCGCTCTGCCCGCCGTCGGCCAGGGTCCGGGCCACGGACAGGGCTTTGGGGAGCAATTCCTCGTCGTCCACGCACATCGACACCAGACCGATCCGCTCGGCCTCCTCGCCGGTGAGGGCCTCGCAGGTCAGCAAGTAGTACTTGGCCTTGGCCATGCCGCACAGGAGAGGCCAACAGATCGCCGCGTGGTCACCGGCGGCCACCCCTAGGCGGGTGTGCCCGTCGATGATGGTGGCGGAGCGGGACACGATCGAGATGTCGGCCAGGATGCCGACGGCCAGGCCGGCGCCGACGGCGGGACCGTGCATGGCCGACACGATGGGCTTGGAACAATTGATCACGTTGAGCACGATGTCGCGTGCCTCGCGCATCACCCGGGTTCGGACGGCGTAGTCGTTGGTCAACTGTTCGAGGAGCTCGAAGCTCCCCCCGGCGGAGAAGCCGCGGCCGGCAGCCCGGATGACCGCCACTCGCACCTCCGGGTCCCGGTCGACGGTCAACCAGACGTCGGCCAGCTCCTGGTGGGTCTGGGGGCCGACGGCGTTGAGGTTCGGACTTTCGAGCACGATTTGCAGGACGCCGGGTTCGGATCGATCGAAGGTCAGGGTCTCGAAGGCAGCATAGGGATCGGGCACGGTGCTGACGCTATCGTCCGGGGCCACATCGCCGTCGGTGCCGGGCAGCCGGGGGGCGCCAGGACAGTCAGGACAGCCACGGCAGCCCGACAGGACTGCGAACCGACCAGGAACGCGGGATAAGGTCAAACTGGGGCTGGGGCGGATGTCCCTCCGAGGGACAGGGCTTGATGAGAGATGGAAGTCGAACGCGAAGTAGACGCCGGGCCCCGTTGGCTCCACACTCCTCAGGCTCCGTCCTCGAGCCAGAGCCCTGATCTACCCGAAGCCCCGGGATACCGGCTGAAGCGGCTCTTGTTGGGTCCCCCGATCGTGAGCGAGGACCTCCACGGCGAGCGGCTGGGGAAGCCCACCGCCCTGGCCGTCCTTTCGTCTGACGTGATGTCATCGTGCGCGTACGGGACCGAGTCCATCTTGCGTGTCCTGGTACCGGCGGTCGGGGTCGCCGCCTTTGCCCTCATCACCCCGATCACCGCCCTGTTGTTGTTGGTCCTCGGGGTGGTGTGCCTCCTGTACCGCCAGGTGGTGAAGACCTATCCGGTCTCGGGTGGCTCCTACGTGGTCAGCCGGGACAACTTCGGCTATTCGGTGGCCCAGATTCCCGGCGCTGCCCTGTTGCTGAGCTACGTGCTCACCGTGGCCGTGTCCGTGGCGGCCGGAGTGGACGCCGTCTCCTCCGCCTTCCCGGCGTTGGCGCCCTACCCGATCGAGATGGCCGTGGGCTTCGTGCTCCTCATCGCCTACGGGAACCTCCGGGGGATCCGAGAAGCCGGCCGCGTCTTCGCCTTCCCCACCTATTGGTTCTTGGCCAGCATGGCCGTGCTGGTGGTGGTGGGGCTGGTGCGGCTGACCATCGCCGGCCACCTCCATCACTACCCACTGCAGGCGCCAGGCCACGTCCCTGTCGGTCACGCCGGTGGTGGGCTGCTGCTGGGTGCCTCGCTCTTCATCTTCTTGAGGGCCTTTGCCAACGGCGGCTCGGCCATGACCGGGATGGAGGCGATCTCCAATGCGGTGACTGTGTTCAAGCCGCCCCAGGTTCGCAACGCCCGGACCACGCTGGTCCTCATGGCCTCCATTCTCGGGGCCATGTTCCTGTCGGTGTCGGTGTTCGCCGCGTTGACCCACGCCGTCCCGTACCTGTCTGGCACTCCAACCGTGCTTTCCCAGATCGGTCGGGCCGTCTTCGGCACGGGCGGCGTCCCCAACGTCGCCTACTACTCACTGCAGTTCAGCACCGCACTCATCCTCATCCTGGGCGCCAACACCAGCTACAACGGGTTCCCCCTCCTGGTCAGTTATATCGCCCAGGACGCCTATCTGCCTCGTCCCCTCACGACCCGGGGTCACCGGCTGGTCTACTCGAACGGGATCGCCGCCCTCACCGTGGTCTCCATCATCCTCTTGGTGGTGACCAGGGCCAGGGTGGCTGACTTGATCCCGTTGTACGCCTGCACGGTGTTCACCGGGTTCACCATGGCCGGTGCGGGAATGACCAAGTACTACGTCACCCATCCCGGGCCGAAACGGTGGCACAACCTGTTGGTCAGCGCCACCGCGTTCGTGTTGAGCGCAGTGGTCACGCTCATCTTCATCGTCACCGAGTTCACCAACGGAGCGTGGCTCATCGTGGTGGCCATCCCGCTCATCGTGTTCTTCCTCACCCGCACCCACCGTCGCTACGAGGAAGAGAAGCAGGTCCTGGTGCAGGACACCTCGGGAGTCGTCGCCGGCACCGAGACCCGCGCCCTGCGCCACAACGTGGCCCTGGTCCTGGTGGACAGCTTGGACCTGGCCACGACCAGGGCCTTGCAGTTGGCCCGCTCGTTCGCCCCGTCGGGCGAGGTCCGTGCCGTCCATTTCGTGATCGATACCGCCCACGCCGAGAACATCGCCAGGCAGTGGCGGCAACTGGGCATGGGGGAGCTGTCGCTCGAGCTCATCGAGTGCCCCGACCGGCGGTTGTCCCGCGCCGCCACCGAGATGGCGGCCAGCCTGGCCGCCGACGGCGAGACCGAGGTGATGTTGATCCTGCCCCGGCGCCTATACCGCGGGGTGGCCAACCGCCTCCTCCATAGCCACACCGCCGATCGGATCGTCACCGCCGTCAGCACGCTGCCACATGTGAGCGCGACCATCGCCCCGTTCGACGTGAGTGGCTTGGTCAAGCAACGCTCCAAGCTTCTGGCCCAGGCCCAGGGGCGCATGGCGGCCAGGAAGAAACCGGTTGTCGGACCGGTTCGCCGTTCGAGCACCGCCAAGCGATTGATCGAGGTGGACGGGGCCACTCCGCTGGGTGAGCTGACCTATCGCAAACGGACGGTGGTGGCCGGACGGGTGCGATCGGTGCGGGTCCAGCCCTGGTCGGGCGCGGTTGCCCTCGAGTGCACCATCGTCGATGAGACAGGGGCGTTGAACCTGGTCTTCCTGGGCCGGCGGGCCGTGCCCGGGATCGAGCCAGGCACCCAACTGCGGGCGGAGGGCATGATCGGCAGGCACAACGGTCGGCTGGCCGTGATCAACCCCGTTTACGAGCTCCTCCTGGCCGTGGGACAGGAGGGCCCGCCGCCCGAGTGAGAGCTGACTGCCTACTCAGCCAATGCCGAGGATGCCGTAGGTATTGCAGAGCCCCAACGCCTCGATGACGAGAAAGGCGCCGACGATGGTCAGCACCACAGGAAGCCGCCACCAGACGTGTATCCGTGTGACGGGCGACGGCATGTACCACTCGGGAAGGGGGCCAGCGGTCTCGCCCAGGTAGTCCGCCAGGGGAACTGCGTCCTGACCGGCAGGCGCGCCAGGCTCTGTGGCTAGGGCGAGGGCGGTGAGCTCCTCGTCGGTGAAACCTGCGTCAACCAGGTCGGTTCCCTGAGCACCATCGTCCCTCACATCGAACACCTGGGGCACGGCAATCCCTTCATCGATCCGCATGTCTGTGACCGAGCGTAACCCCAAGGTCGCATTCTCATCCGTCGGGGCTGCGCGTGGCCGGTCAGGGCGACGACGATGTAGAGAGTGATGGCCACCGGGGCTAGGCGTCCGTGAGCGTGGCGAAATCGTCGAGGATGGTCACCGCGTCATCGGGTACGCCGACCACCATGGTGACGGCGTCCGCCGCGACGTCGAACGAGAAGGTGAAGAACGGGCAACAAGCCTTCTCCTCCTGGGCCAGCAGGCTGAGTGCCCGAAGGTCAATCAGGTCGGGACGCAGCTCACAAGCCAACCGGCTGGGTGCCGGCCTCTCGGTGTGCGTCACTGCCCTCGACAGGATGGCGCGCCACCGTTCGATCCGCTGCTGCGCCGCTGGGGCCTCGAGTGTGCAGGCGACCGGGATCTCCACGGTTCGATTGTAGGGCTTCCACCAACTGCGCGGGCGGTGGTGGTCAGTTGCAGTCCATCAGCTCAGTGCGATCCCCGTCATCGCTGCCCACCGGTGTGAGGGAAAGCCGGTACCCGTCCACCTGGTCGAGGCGCTGGACGGCGTCGATGTGCGCTCTTCCCATGCCGCGCCACTTCGCCCGCGCCAGTCCCTTCGCCTCCTCGGGGCTGGAGGCCACGACGAACACCACTTCGTGGTCCTCACCCATCCGACCAGCGGCGATCGGTCCACCGAGAAACACCGAGAACAGATGCATTTCTCACACCTTATTCAGGCCAAGGCCGGGGAACCACCTAGTCCCGGAAATGGGGGAGCACGTAGGTGCCCATCAGCTCGATGGTCTCCAGCACCGCCTCGTGGGGGATCTTGTACGGATTGACCAGGCACAGCAATTGGTCGATACCCGCCGCCTCGTACTTTCGGCACGCCTCGAGGCACTCGTCGGGAGTACCCAGCACACAGGCATTGGAGCCGATCAG
Organism: Acidimicrobiales bacterium; assembly: GCA_036495505.1. Lineage (GTDB taxonomy): Bacteria > Actinomycetota > Acidimicrobiia > Acidimicrobiales > RAAP-2 > DASXMT01. Next base: position 13,720 of record DASXMT010000031.1, read on the forward strand.
GTACTCGAGGCTGAGGAGGTCGAGCGATCCGTCATCGGCATGGGACTTCATGTCGGCTGCGTATGAGTACGAGCCGAGGGACTCGTTGCGCTCCGCCATCCAGTCGGTGACCGAGGCGATCGCTCTCGCCCCCGTCTTCGGGTACCACTCGAACGACTCGCGGGCCACCTCGATGGCCCGGTCCCGGTCCTGCGAGCACAGGGCCATGGTGAAGGTGGCCGTCTCGTTGTGAACGTACGCGCCCAGAGGCTCGGTGCAGGCCTCAGCGGCGGCGCGATAGATATCCACCTTCTTCTTGACCTCTTCCGGCGATACGCCCACGGCGAACGAGCACAGACCCAAACCGAGCTCGCCCACCTGGCGGTGTCCCTCCTCACTGGTGGTTGCCCCCCAGATGGGGGGATGGGGTTGTTGGAGCGGCTTGGGCTGTACCCGCCGCTTGGGCATCTGCCAGTGCTTGCCCGCGAACTCGTACTCGTCGTTGGTCCAACACCCCACGACGTGCTCGATGGCCTCCCGCCACATCTCGCGGGTGTCCGCTGGATCCAGCCCGAAACCCTCGAGCTCGGCTCTGGTCGCTGATCGACCGGTCCCGAAGTCCACCCGCCCGTTGGAGATCAGATCGAGCACGGCGACCGACTCGGCTGTCCGTACCGGGTGGTTGTACGGCTTGGGCATCAGGCGCACCCCGAATCCCAGCCGGATCCGCTCGGTCAGCGCGGCGACGGCGCCGTAGAGCACCTCAGGATTGGAGCAGTGGGAGTACTCCTTCAAGAAATGGTGCTCCACCGTCCAAAACGCGTCCCATCCGGCTTTGTCACCCGCCACCGCCTCGGCCAACGTGTTCTGATAGGCGATGAGCTCGCTGTCGGGCTCCCAGGGTTGGGGCACCGGGATCTCGTAGAACAGAGCGAATTTCATGGACGCCGTCCTTTCCTCGTGGCAATCAACGGGCGAATCCGGCCCTCGTGGCAATCAACGGGCGAACCCGGCAACTGCGTAGGTCCGGACGAAACTCCGGACCGCGTGTGGATCGTCGCCATCGAAGGTGACGGCCGGCATCACCGCGAACGACATGAGGAGGCGGACGATCCACTCACCAACCTCGCGGTAGTCGAGGCCAGCGCGAATCTCTCCTCGGCCCTCGGCATCTTCCAGGAACGGCAGCCAGAAGTCGACCCACTCACCGGTCAGATGCCGGCTGCTCGCCGTCATCAGCGTGGCCAGGAGCTGGTACTCATCGGCAGGGAGCTGCTGCACGGGTACGCGCTCGCCTGCCGACATCCGGATGAAGACGGCGGCTTCGGCCACCTGATCGGCCAGGCACGCACCGGTACGCACCGATGCTTCGCTGCTGGCCACGAACTGGCTGGCCATGCGGGCCATGACCGCATCGACCAGGCTGGCCTTGTCGGCGAAATGGAAGTAGACGGCCCCACGGGACACGCCGGCCTGAGTGGCCACGTCGGTCATGGACGTGCGCCGGACGCCCAGTCGGGTGACGCACTGCTCGGCGGCGACCAAGATGCGCTCCTCGGTCGTCGGCGACGTGGTGGCGGCCGTGTGCACCGTGCGCCACGCCGCTTGTACCTGGTCCTCGGCTCGTGGAGCCATGGTTCCCCGTCCCTACGGCCGGGCCAACCCAGTGTCGGCCAGCCGGTCGTTCGATGATTCCGATTACCCTCGAATGGGTAGTTTGCCTCGAATATGCAATTGTACAGTA
>DASXMT010000032.1:0-23918 GCA_036495505.1 Acidimicrobiales bacterium
CACCAGCAGCGCCGAGAGGACCACCAGCACCCATGTCAGCGACCGTCGGATCCGGTGCGAACGCTTTCCCTTCTTGCTCATGCCACTAGCCCATGACTCCTCGTCGAAGCATGACCGCTCGGATGGTCGCCGTACTCGGACATTCGTGCCTAGCGGGAGCTACGACCATCGATATCCTCAAGTCCTCGGCTGATGAAGCGGGCCTCACCGAGCGGTGTGATCCGGAAGCATCCGCAGGGAAGGGTAGGCCATCACCCAAGTATCCGCGCTTTCTGTGTCTCGAACCCGGCCTCGTATTCGACTGGTCCAGTGATCATCTGTTCACGTCCTCACCTGGTTGTTCAGTCAGAGTAGAAGGTGCTTCGCTTCTCGTCCTCACCCGAATGGGGTGATCACGTCCCATGGAAAGCGGTTCCTTGGCTCGCCAGGCGGCTACCCCTCGAGCGGCAGGGCATCGCCTTCGGCCGCACCCCGCTCCTTTTTGCCCGGCATGCCTCGCACCAAGCCGATGAGCATGACGGCGATCACGCCCCCGACGACCGGCCCGACGACATAGATCCACCAGCCCTTGAAGTCGAGGCTGACGATGTCAGGCCCGAGGCTTCGGGCTGGGTTCATCGAGGCTCCGCTGATAGGGCTGGCGAACAGCCCCAAGAGCGCGACCGTGGCACCGACGGCCAGCGCCGCGTTGTGGCCGATGCTCCTGTATCCGGTGGCGGTGTTGAGGATGACCGAGACCAGGATGGCGGTGAGTACGATCTCCATCACCAACGATCGCCACTCTCCACCCGGTTTGGCAATCGGGTAGTTGCCGCCCGCCGACACGTGGCTGAACATAGCCTGCAGGAACCATGCGGCAGAGACCGCTCCGGCCAACTGGACCACCAGGTAGGGCAGCACCCAGGCCATCTTGAACACGCCCCGACCGGCAAAAGCCAAGGTCACGGCAGGATTGATGTGCAGGCCCGAGAGGGGGCCCAAGGCATAGATCATGGCCATCACCACCGCCCCCGGCGCGACTACGGCCTCGGTCCGGCTGATCGGGCCCCCCCCGGCGTAGTGGTTGATGACGCCGGCCCCGGCAGCCACGGTGACCAGGATGAAGGTGCCCACGTATTCGATGATCAGCCGTATCCAGAGCGGCCGTTCCCTGAGCGTGTCTTCCTGGAACCGCATTAAATAGCGGCTGCCGATGAGTGCCGCCGTGTCCTTCTGGTCCCGTGCGCCATCGGCGGCGGGAACGGTCGTGGACGTCTCCGTCACGTCAGGCTCCCTGCGTCCACAACATGGCCAAAGGCCACTGGACGGTCACAGCCCGCTCTCGGCGATGATGCGCCCGCTGGCGATGGCCGCCTGCATGGCCTGGTAGTCCTTCTCGTTCTGATCGGCGTAGGTCTCGGCAAACGATCCGATGGCGTGGTCGAAGGCCTTGCTCGAGCCCAAATAGGCGCCGATAGCGATACGGTCCCCTGAGCGCGCGTGGGCCCGGGCCAGCGTCCACCCGCACAGTCGGCCATAGGCGGCCATGCCTTCGGGGATCATCTGGTCCACCTCGGCAGAGCCCTTCCAATCACGGAGCTGGCGGATGTAGAAGTCGCGGTGAATGCCGTCGAGGCCGACGACGTGGTCCCAACCCAGGAAGATGTCGCTCGACGCCTGCATGAGATGCTGGCCGGCGACCACCCGATGGCCCTGGTTGGCGTAATGGCTCTTGCCCACGAACCGGGCCAGAACCGACTCCTGCGCTTCTTTGGCCTGGAGGAGCAGCGGGTCCACGCCGTCGCTTCCCAACATGAGGACGACCCACGCCCTCATCCCCACGCTGCCCACTCCGACCACCTTTCGGGCGATCCCGGCAAACCGGAACTGCTTCAGGAGGTGCTGCCGGTCGCTCTGGAGCGACTTGCCATAGCTGCGCACCAGTTCGTGGACCCGCCCGGTCAGGTTTGCCGCATCTGACTCGGATGCCAGCTCGGCGATCGGGACGATCAAAGGGGGATTGCTGACGAATCGGGTCTCACCGTCGACCACTTCGGTGAGCTTGCCCAGCGCCTGCATGCTGTCCCGGGTCCTGGCCTTGGCCAGTTGCTTGTCGGCAGTCGCCTTTATCTTGGACGAAGTCTTCTTGTTGCCCTTGCCGCCTCCAATCCCGAGCACGCTGCCCATCTCCTTCATGACCGTGTCGACGTCGAGGCGGGCGTACCAGACGTCCAGGTCCCGCATGGTGGCCAACGTGGCCATCTCGGTTCGGTAAGCCGAAGCGGTGTCCACAACGATGTCGGCCCGTTCCTTCTCGGAGAAGCCCCGTTCCCGACCAGCGATGGCCAGGCTGGCGGCCAGGCGCTTCACGTCCCACTCCCACGGCCCGGGGAGGGTCTCGTCGAAGTCGTTCACGTCGAAGACCAGCGCGCGCTCGGCCGAGGCAAAGACGCCGAAATTGCTCAGGTGGGCATCGCCACAGGCCTGGACGGTCAGCCCCGACCGGGGCGTCGTGGCCAGGTCGGACGCCATGATCAGGGCCGCGCCCCGGAAGAAGGTAAACGGAGAAACGGCCATCCGCCCGTACCGGATGGGCACCAACTCGGGGACACGGGAGGCCGCCTGGCTCTCGAGTAGGGCCACTGGGTCCGGGCGCTCGGCAAGGGCCTCCCAGGCCCCCTGGTCAGCTCGGGGTGCGGCTATCCGCGCCGCCTTGCCCAGGGCGACCCGGCGCTCCTGCGATAATTGCTCTCCGGCCGATTGATCGGTCACCAACTGCATGTTGGCCATATTTCACCGTCGCGCCCGGATGGGGACGATTCATCACCCTCATCGGGCGATATGCCCCGTTGTGCGGCCGGATCGCCCCTGAGCGCCCAATCGATCCCCGGCCGATAGGGCAATCGATCCCCGGCCGATAGGGCCTATCCCGGAGCCCTATCCGGAAGCCGGGGGTCGGCCGCGACCCGAAAGCCGACATTGCCGGCGGAGGTCTCGGGATCGCTGCCGAACCGAGCCGAGACTCGGTAACGCCGGCAATAGGAGGCATGGCACAGATAGGAGCCGCCCCGCTGGACCCGGGACGACCCCGCCGGCGGACCGGCCGGGCTCTCAACCGGCGATTCTGCGTAGAAGTTGACGTCGAGCCAGTCGGCACACCACTCCCAGACGTTTCCGGTCGTGTTGTGGAGCCCATAGCCATTTGGGAGCGAAGGCATCGACAGGTGCAGTCCCCACGAAGCCGTCCGCACCCCTGTTGCCTCCCGGGAACTCGCCCTGGAACACGTTCATGCGGTGTTGGCAACCCGGCTCGAGCTCGTTCCCCCACGGAAACGGCTGCGCCGCGAACCCGCCGCGGGCGGCCTCCCACTCCGCCTCGCTGGGAGGCGCGTTCCCGACCATGTGCAGTAGGCCTGTGCATCGTTCCATGAGACATGGACGACCGGGTGGTCCTGGCGATCAGCAATGTCCGAGTGAGCGCCCTCGGGATGGCGCCAATCCACCTTCATGACCTGGCGCCACCACGGTGTCCCGGCCACCCCGCGGCTGGGGGGAAAGTCGTCCGGGAGCAGTCCGCCGAAGACGAACGACCATCCGAAGCGTTCGGCGTCGGTCCACCAACCGGTGTTGTCGACGGATTGGGCAAAGCGCCCAGGCCACAAAGGTGTGCCGGGGCGACGGCCTTGGACAACTGCGGACGGGACCTGCCGATTCGTTCTCGATGATGAAAGGGAGCGCTTACGGTCCCGGCATCATCAGACCGAAGGCAGCCCAAGTCGTCATCTCGAAAGGGATAGCGAGAGGCGCTGGTGGGGTTCCAGTCCGGAAGTCACCCCTATAGGGTGATGACCGTTTCGCTCCGGCGTGGTCAGATTCGTGCTGAGAAGCTCGCGCCCCGTTCCCGGTCAAGCGACATACCAGACCGGGAACGTGGGTCAAGTGGGTTGCTCTGGCCGGCTAGACGAATGAGGAGAAGGCTTCGATGATCGCTTACACCTACCCGTTGCTCGACATCTTCTGGACCATGCTGTGGATCTTCGCCTTCATCGTCTACATCTGGCTAATGATCGCCATCTTTTCTGACATCTTTCGTAGCGACGACATGGGTGGCGTGGCCAAGACGCTCTGGGTTCTCTTCGTCTTCATCGTTCCGATGATCGAGATACTGATCTACCTGATCGCTCGGGGCGGCTCAATGCGCGAACGGTCGGTGAGGCAGGCGCAGCGGCAGCAGGAGGCGTTCAACAGTTACGTCAGTGAAGCGGCCGGAACCAGCCCGACCGATCAGTTGGCGAAGCTGGCCGACCTCAAGGAGCGGGGCGCGATCAGCGATGCCGAGTTCGAGACCCAGAAGGCCAAGGTCCTGGCCCAGTAGGTACGTCTCTCTGGCCGGCAGGACAGCGATGTGATCCTCGACCTCGTTCTGATCGGGCTGGTCATTACGCTCGAGCCGCTCCCCCTGACCGCTTTCATTCTGATCCTCCAGTCGAAGGGGGGAGTGCGGAAGGGGGCCGCGTTCATCTTCGGTTGGCTGGTATCGCTGGCGATCGTGATCGCGATCACAATCGCGGTCACCGGTAACAAGCCACCTCAGCCCAGCACGGCGCCATCTCTCGCTGCCCTGGCGGTCAAGATTGCCATCGGTGTCGGGTTGCTGGTCATCGCCGAGCGCCAGTGGCGCCGGATGGGGCGACCGAAGAAACCGAAGAAGACGCCACGGTGGCAGGCGGGCCTGGACAACATGTCGCCATGGTTTGTCGTCGGGCTGGGTCCACTCGTACAACCTTGGGGTCTGGTGGCGGCCGCAGTCGCTAGCATCGTCGAGGCCAAGCTGGCCTCGGTGGGCAACTACGTCGCCGTGATCGTCTTCTGCCTCATCGCCACGTCGTCCTTGCTCACCATGGAGACCTATGCCGTCCTTCGGCCCGATGCAGCCCAGGCCTTCCTCGGCCGGTTGCGAACGTGGATCGACACCCACACCGACATCGTCATCGTGGTTGCGTCCTTTGTGCTCGGCTTCTGGTTGATCGGGAAGAGCATCTATTCGATCACCGCGCTATGAATCGCTGAGGGACTCGGTTCGCTCGGGTAACAACAGGACCGCTCCCGCCAGGAAGAAGAGCGCCCCGACGAAGGTGCCCAGGTTGCTGAGTGTGACGTTGAGCAGTTCCCCGGTATCGGGGACGATGTAGCTGGCTATGGCCGAGGCTCCAAAGGCGATGGAACCGACCAAGTTCACCAGGACGATCCACCAGGACAGGCTGGAGGTCTGCCACGCACCCCATCCGTGGCAGACCTCGAACCAGGCCAGCGCACTGGCCACCAGAAAGCAGACCGACCCGAGGAGGTCTGGTCGCCACACGTGGTGGGTGGCGGACCCGGTGCTGAGATCGATCCGTATGGCGTTGCCCGTGCTCACGTTGAAGAAGACCGTGCCCACCAGTTGGACGACCGTTGCCCACCAGTCGATTCGCCGAGTGCCCAAGGAGAGGTACCGGCGCCAGCCTTTCTGAGGTCCCCCCGGCGCAGCGTCCACCATCTCGCGGTACTGCAAGAAGGCGGCCACGGTGAAGAAGAGGGAGCCGACGAAGAAGGTGACCGAGTCCCATCTGACTCCAGCCGACGAGGAGAACCCTGGAACGGCCCCCACTGCGAAGAGGACGGAGCCGACGGCAAACAGGATGGCCAACCACCAGCCTCGTGCTCCGGGGTCCCACCAGGTGGAGGATGCTGCCCCTGGATGTGCGGGGTCGGGACGTGCATGCTTGCGCTGACGACGAGACTCCCAGTGGACCAGCGCTCCGTCGGCAGCCGCGTAATCGGCCCAGGTGACAAAGGGCCCGAAGCCCCGGCGTCGGGGAACTTCTCTTAGGCCCGCATCCATGGGGAGAGTATGGCCTGAATATGTGAGCGGGGACGGTGTCTGAGGCCGCCTTCTCCGGTGCGGCCACGTGCTCGCCAACTGGCGCTGATCTCACCCGATCAGGATGACGACGGTCAGAGAGCCCGGTGTTATGTTCGGTGCCTACGTCGAAGCTGGATCGGGATCATCGCTATCGGGGAGCACCGCACATGCAGCGATCGAGTTGGGTCAAGACCTTCAGTTGGGCCATGATCGGAGGCATCCTTGCGCCGGCCGCGGTGGCGGGCGTATTGATAAACCGGGTGGCGAGGCGCCGGTTCTTACGCATACTGGGCGTCGTCCGGGACGGAGCGGCTGACATCCGTGACGACGTGTTCGGCGAGTTCACCCTCGAGGAGTTCTTGACCGGGGCAGTGGCGAGGCGCCCCCGCCGCTAGTTCGCTCAGCCCAGCTCGTCGCCGGGGGGGCCGACCCGGTCCGATGCCATGGCCTCACGCACCGACTGGGCCAATCCCGGGCCGTCGAGACCGAAACGGGCCAGGATGCTGTCGGGCTTGTCCTGGGCGATGAAGGTGCGGGGAATCCCCAACACGGTGACCGGAGGCACCCTGGTCCCCGGCTCGGCGCCGGCCATGGCATCGGCCAGGAACATGCCGGCGCCGCCGTGGCGCATGCCGTCCTCGGCCGTCACCACCAGATCGTGACGGGCCGCGTCGGCCAGCATCTCGGGATCGGGCGGCGAAACCACCCGGACATCCCAAACGGTGGCTTCGACTCCCTCGGTGCGGAGCTGTGCCGCTGCCTCCTCGGCCGGACCCACCATCTTGCCCACGGCCAGGATGCACACCGAGCCGTTCCCGGCCTGGAGCCGCCGCCCGGCCAGGCCGCGTCCCACCTCACCGGTGGCAACCTGGCGGGCCCGGGTCTTCGGGAAGCGGATGACCGCCGGTCCTTCCAGGGTGAGTGCCTCCTCGAGCATGACCTCGACCTCGTCGACCGAGGAGGGGGTGAAAACGGTCATGCCCGGGATGGACAAGGTGAGGGCCAGGTCGAGGACACCGTGGTGGCTGGGCCCGTCATCGCCGGTGATGCCGGCCCGGTCGAGCACGAACACCACGGGGAGCCCGTGCAGGCCGACGTCCAGATTGGCCTGGTCGAAGGCCCGACTGAAGAAGGTCGAGTAGACGGCCACCACCGGTCGGAGACCACCGATGGCCATGCCGGCCGCCGCGGTCACCGCATGCTGCTCGGCGATGCCCACGTCGACGAACCGGTCGGGGAACCGGGCCTCGAAGGGGAGGAGCCCAGTGGGTCCGGGCATGGCCGCGGTGATGGCCACGATCCGCGAGTCGGCTTCTGCCGCCCGCAGGAGTGAACGGGTGAAGGCGTCGGTGTAAGTGGCCGGAGGGAGGTCGGCCGTCTCGACCGGGACATCCTGGGCGTTCGAGGGGCCGTGGCCGTTGCTGCTGTTGTGGCCCACGTTGACGGGGACCGTGTCCGGGGCCGTGGCCGCGATCTGCACCTTCACGTCGTGGAGCCGCTGGACGTCGTCCTCTTCGGCCGGTGCGTAGCCCCGGCCCTTCTGCGTGACGACGTGCACGATGATGGGCCCGTTCCATTCGGCGGCATGAGCCAACGCCTGCTCGACGTCGACGACGTTGTGCCCGTCGATCGGACCGGCGTACCTGATGCCCAGCGTCTCGAAGAACGTGTGTGGGGTGACCACCTCTCGAAGGGCGGAGGTCAGGCCGTGGACGCCGGAATAGGCGATGTCCCCGACTGCGGGGATCTCCCGGATCATGTGGCGCAATCGCTGGCGAGCGTGGACGTAGGTGGGATTGAGCCGAAGATGGGTGAGGCCCACCGACAGCCGGGACACGGTGGGGGCGTACGACCGCCCGTTGTCGTTCAGGACGATAAGGACCTGTCGGCCGGAGTGGCCGAGGTTGTTCAGCGCCTCGTAGGCCATGCCTCCGGTGAGGGCGCCGTCTCCCACCACCGCGACCACCCGGCGATCGGCTTCTTGAAGCTCAAAAGCGCTGGCCAGACCGTGGGCATAGCTGAGGATGGTCGATGCATGGCTGTTCTCCACCCAATCGTGCTCGGACTCGGACCGATTGGGGTACCCGGAGAGGCCACCTGCTTGTCTGAGCTCGGTGAATGCTTCCCGACGACCGGTGACCAGCTTGTGCACGTATGCCTGGTGCCCGGTATCCCAGAGCAGGGCGTCGCGGGGGGAGTCGAAGGTGCGGTGCAGGGCCAAGGTGAGCTCGACGACCCCCAGGTTGGAGCCCAGGTGGCCCCCAGTGGCGGTCACTGCATTGACGATGAAGCCCCTGATCTCCTCGGACAGGACGTCGAGATCCTCGGGAGAGAGGGATCGGAGGTCGGAGGGGCTGTCGATGTGTTCCAGGATCATAAGGCGCTCGGTTTCTCACGCTATCGGACTGACAACATCAAGCTGTGGTCTTGCTCCGCGGTGGTCGCACTGGGGAACGCTCGGGAGACGCCGACCCGACGGTGGTCAGGCGCGCCTGCGAACGTTACCGGGCGTGGCTGAGGAAGGCGTTGCGGTCCACCATGACCCGGGAGACCTTGCCCGCCCCGACCAAGCCGGATCCGTCGGTGACGGCCACGGTGAAGATCAACCGGCGTCCCTCGATTCGGTCGATGGTGGCCTCCGCGGTGACCTCCCCGCCGAGACCCACCGGCACGAGATGGTCGAATTGCACCCGCTTGGCCACGCTGGTAACGCCCTCGGGCAAGTGGCCGTCGATGGCCCGGCACGTGGCTTCTTCGCACAGGGCCACCAGCCGGGGCGTGGCCAGCACGGGAACATCGCCCGACCGGAGGGCGACGGCCGTGTCGGCGTCGGTCACAGTGAGGTCGACGCGGGCGGTCAGACCGATATGTAGGGCCACCCCGGTACGATACGGGACACTGCGGACGCGGGCCACTGACGACGTACGCACGGTGAATCGTTCGGCCGGACAACCGGCCAGTAGGAGGCAGCAGTGATCGACACTCCCGTACTCGAACGCGTGCTCGGGGAGGCACTGCGACATGGCGGCGACTTTGCCGAGGTGTTCGCCGAGGACCGGGTCACCTCGTCGGCCATGCTCGACGACGGCCGGGTGGAGGAGCTCTCGTCGGGGCGCGACCGGGGTGCCGGTATCCGGGTGGTGGTCGGTGAGACCACCGGGTTCGCCCACACCGCCGATCTGTCCGAGGCGGGTCTGATCCGAGCAGCCGAAGCGGCCTCGGCCGTGGCCCAGGGGAATGGCGGCACGACCTCGGTGGCGGTCGGAGGACTGCATGACAGCGCTGCGCCCAGAGAGCCACGATCAGGAGGCGGTCCCGCGTCCAAGGCGGACTCCCTGGCTCTGTTGCGCCGCGCCGACGAGGCGGGCCGCAGCGCCGGGGGTGCCATCTCTCAGGTCCAGGCCGGTTACGGCGGCTCCAAGCGTCAGGTGCTGATCGCCAACTCCGAGGGCCTGCTCGCCCGCGACGAGCAAGTGCGCACTCGGTTCTCCGTGGCCTGTGTGGCCGAAGGCGACACCGGATTGCAGACCGGGTTCGAGTCGGCTGCCCGCACGGTTGGTTTTGAGCTGTTCGACGAAGTGTCGGTAGAGGAACTGGCCGAACTGGCGGCCAGGCGAGCCCTGTCCAAGCTGTCGGCCCGACCGGCCCCGTCGGGCGAGGTCCCGCTGGTGCTGGCCGGAGGGAGCGGGGGCATCCTGTTCCACGAGGCATGTGGCCACGGCCTGGAGGCGGACCACATCGTCAAGGACGCATCGGTCTACGTGGGCCAGGTGGGACAGCAGGTGGCCAGCCCCCTGGTCACCCTGGTCGACGACGGGACGGTGGGGAGCGAGTGGGGGACCTTCGGCTTCGATGACGAGGGTCGTCCGGCCCAGCGGAACGTGCTCATCGAGAACGGCGTCCTCACCGAGTACCTGTGGGACTACCTGCGGGCCCGAAAGGAGGGCCGGCGCTCGTCGGGCAACGGCCGGCGCCAGAGCTACCAGCACCTGCCCATGGTGCGGATGACCAATACCTTCTTGCTGCCCGGCGAAGAGGATGCCGACGAGATCGTGGCCCAGACCCCCCACGGCGTCTATGTGGCCAAGCTCGGCGGTGGCCAGGTCAATACCACCACCGGCGACTTCGTGTTCGGGACCACCGAGGCCTACCTCATCGAGGACGGCCACATCACCGAGCCCCTCCGCGATGCCAACCTGATCGGGAACGGACCGGAGATCCTGCGGCGCATCGACGCCGTGGCCACCGACTTCGGCATGACCCCGGGCACGTGCGGGAAGGACGGCCAATCGGTTCCCGTGGGCTGCGGGCAGGCCACATTGCGGATCACCGGTGTGACTATCGGAGGGACCTCGGAATGAGTATTCCCATCACAGGCACGGTGCTCACAGACACGGTGCTCACAGACACGGTGCAATCGCCGACCGCCTCTGCCGCCGGCAACGCCGGCGATACCGGTGAGCTGCTCGAGATCGCCGATCGGGTGGCGGGCTGGGCCCGAACGGGTGAGGACGTCGAGGTGTACGTGTCCCGGGGTGAAGAGACCGAGGTGCGTGCCTACGACGGCGAGGTCGAGTCGCTGACGTCGGCCACCTCAGCCGGCATCGGCATACGCGTGGTCGTGGATCACAAGCTCGGGTTCGCCTGGGCCGGCTCGCTCGATCCGTCGGTGCTGGGTGAGACGCTCGACGAGGCCAGGGACAACGCCACCTTCGCCACCCCGGACGAGCACGTGCAGCTGGCCGTGTCCGATGGCGTCCCCGCCGTGGCCGTCGACCTGTGGGACGACCGGCTGGCCTCGGTGCCCACCGCCCGCAAAGTCGAGCTGGTCTTGGAGCTGGAGCGGCAGACCCGCGCCGCCGATTCCCGCATCCGCCAGGTTTCCTCGGCCGACTACGGTGACGGCTCGGTCGAGGTGGCGTTGGTGTCGACGAAAGGGATCCGGGCCTCGAACCGGCGCACGTCGGGGTTCGTGTCGGTGTCGGTCATTGCCGGGGACGGGACCGCCAGCCAGACCGGCGGTGGATTTAGTGCCGGCCGCGGCTTCGAGGGGCTGGAGCCCGAGCGGGCCACCGCCGATGCGGTGGAGCGGGCCGTGCGCCTCCTGGGGGCGACCAAGGGCCCCTCGGGCCGGTCGACCGTGGTCTTCGACCGGCGGGTGGCCACCACGTTGTTGTCGGTGATCTCCTCGGCCTTGTCCGGCGAGGCCGTGGAGAAGGGCCGCTCGTTCTTTGCCGGCCGCCTGGGTGAGCAGGTAGCCGACTCGGTGCTCACCATCGTGGACGACCCCACCGATCCCCGGGCCTACGGCGCCGCCGCCTACGACGCCGAGGGACTGGCCTGCCGCCGGAACCTGCTGGTGGAGAACGGTGTGCTCCGCCGGTTCCTCTACGACACCGTGTCGGCATCTCGTGCCGGTACGGTCTCGACGGGCTCGGCCGTGCGGGGTGGCTTCTCGGGGACGCCTGGTACCGGATGTCGGGCTCTGACCCTGGCTGTCGGCCCCGAGGGCTATGACCAAGACGGCGTGCTCGGCGCGGTGGGCGAGGGCCTCTTCGTGCAATCGGTGACTGGCGTGCACTCGGGGGTGAACCCCATCAGCGGCGACTTCTCGGTCGGGGCCGAGGGACTCATGATCCGGGACGGCAAGCTGGCCGAGCCGGTGCGGGAGATCACCGTGGCCTCGACCCTTCAGCGGATCCTGCAATCAGTGGTGGCCATCGGTGCCGACGTCGAGTGGCTCCCCGGCATCGCCGCTGGTCAGACCATTGCCGTCGGGGACATGCAGATCGGTGGGGTTTAGCCGGCGGTTCTCACCGAGGTCCGCCAGGCGGGGCCAGCTTCGGACGAGGTCGCTGAGCTTCTCTTGCGAGCTACTTGTCCGACGAGGCGGCGGCGGCTGCCGGCTTGGCGGCTGGAGCCGACGAGCCGGAGTCGGAGGTGGGGGACGAACCGTTCGACCCGCCTGAGGCCTTGCTCTCGGCGGAGACCTTGTCTCCGCCAGACTTCTTGTCGCCGTCAGACTTCTTGTCGCCGTCAGATCCGTTGGACGAGGCGCCGTCGCCGGCCGAGCCGCCCGAGTCCGCCGTGGAGACAGCGCTCTTCTTGTCGCGGCTGTCGGTCTTGTAGAAGCCGCTTCCCTTGAAGACGATCCCGACATTGCCGAACAGCTTGCGAACGCGGCCGCCGCAGGTCGGGCAGACCTCGATCGGGTCGTCAGTGAACGACTGCACGGCGTCGAAGGTGTGGTCACACTCGGTGCAGCGATATTCGTACGTGGGCACGTCGCCCGACCTCCCGTGAGTTCTTTTGCTGGGCCTTAGCACTCTAATGCAGTGAGTGCCAAGGCCGAGCGGCTGCCGCCCCGGAGCCGTCAAGCAGGATTCCCCCGCTCAGGCGCATTTCGACGAGGGACGCATCCCCTACACTGAAGTCCGTGAAGAAAGCGGCTGGTCATGTCTGAGCGGAGCCTGGGTCATCTCGATCCGCTGGGCGGGGCCAGGATGGTCGACGTCTCGCCCAAGGAGCCCACCCATCGCCGGGCCCTGGCCCGCTGCCGGGTGGAGATGTTGCCCGAGACGACGGCCAAGGTGGCCACGAATGCCATCACCAAGGGCGATGTGCTCGCCGCCGCCCGGGTGGCGGGCATCCAGGCGGCCAAGCGCACTGCTGACCTGGTCCCGATGTGTCACCCGCTCCTGGTGGGGTCGGTCCACGTCGACTTCACCATCGGAGACGATTACGTCGAGGTCGAGGCCAAGGTGGAGACCGTTGACCGGACCGGCGTGGAGATGGAGGCCATGACGGCCTGCGCCATCGCCGCCCTCACCGTCTACGACATGTGCAAGACGACCGACCGCACCATGAGCATCGGCCAGCTCAAGCTGTGGGAGAAGGCGGGCGGAAGCTCGGGAGCGTGGAAGCGGAACCCGTCGACCTGAGCGGACAGAACGGCATGCATTGACCATCGGTGCGCCGACATTGATCCTCGGGTACCGGCGCATCAACGAAGGTGTTGACGATCCGTTCCACTTCTGCGTGACACCCGAGAGGTTTGCCGCGCAGTTGGACGCGTTGTCCCGTCGCGTCGAGTTCGTCACGCTCGATGAGGTGTCCAGGCCATCCCGAACGCCTCGGGTGGCCCTGACCTTCGACGGCGGTTACGTCGACAATCTGGTCCATGCCGTGCCCATCGCCCAACGATTCGGCGCTCCCATCACCGTGTACGTGACCAGCGGCCTGGTTGGTGATCCCCGAGGGTTCTGGTGGGACCGCCTCGCCCGGCTTGTGCTGCACGGCGCGTCGGAGCCGGTTGAGGTCCCGATCGTCATCGGTGGTGTCGAGATCCCGGCACGGTTCGGCCGCCCGGAGACGGCGCGCTCGATGCTCGAGGTGCTCTGGACCCGGCTGCGGGTGCGCACGCCTCAGGAGATCGACGACGTGCTCGGCGATCTGGGTGAGCGGTTGTCGGTGAGCACCGACGCGTCACCCGACGCTCGGACCGTGACCGGTCTGGAGCTGGACGGCCTCGCCGCTTCAGCGGGCGTGACCATCGGAGCGCAGACCGCCGACCACATCCTGTTGCGCGCCCGTACCTACCCCGTCCAGGTTGCGACGATCAGGTCTTCGAAGCTGGACCTGGAGGCGCAGCTGGGAGACTCGGTGCGCCATTTCGCCTATCCCTTCGGCGGTCGGGATTCGTTCAACGGTGATTCGATCTCTGCCGTTCGGAGCGCCGGATTCGAGACGGCGACTACGACCATGGCCGGATCGGTGGATGTCTCTTCGATCCCCCTGGCATTGCCGAGGCGGATGGTCATGAACTGGTCTGGTCGGCTCTTCCGGCTCAAGACCTTGCGGTGGGGACTGCTCTGAGCCCCAGCCCGGCATGGCGACCAGAGGGGATTTTAGGTTGGCCGTCCGAACGTCTCACCGAGAATGGCATCAACCGGGTTCGGGCCCACGGCTGGGGACGACGGAGCAATTTCCCCCGCTGCGGTGGATGGCGCGGAAGCCTGCGTCGGAGAGGGCACGGACTGGCCGGGTGGACCGACTGTGGCGGCCGACAGTGTCGGGGCTGGGCGGCGTTGCCGTTGGTTCACCGATGCGACGGTGTTGCTCAGACGTTCAACCGTTCTGGTCACCTCCACCAGGGTGCGCCGCACCTCTTCGAGCTCGCTGTGGATCTCGGCATAGGTGATTGACGAATCTTCGCCCTCGCCATCGTCCACACCGGGCATCCGGCTAACCGGCAGCGGCTGCCCGCAACTCGTCGATGGTCAGCTCCGAGGTCGCCTCGCCACCGCACTGGGCGCAGTGGTCGAGATGACGCCAGCTCCGGAGCAGGCGGGTGCCCTCAGGGTTCAGGAGCACCACAAACGATTCCGACATGGGGTCGATCTCGACCCCGTAACACGGCCGCCACGCGGTCGAGGCCTCTCCGGATACGGAGCTGATGCCCTTGAGGACGCGCCGAAATCTTGAGTTCTCCGTATCGAAGATCCAAGTGCTGTGGCACGACTCAACGATGAGCGGTTCCATAGTGCGATCTTGACACCTTCCTCCGTCAGAAACCGAACGAATATGTTGCGGTTTCATGACGGTTCTCACTCTCCGAGATATAAGAAATAAATAAACTCACGCCATGTGCCACAACCTGTGCACTCGGTGCAGTGTGGCGCTGGCCAGGACATCTGCGTGCATCCGTTCTACACGGACAGGGACCGGGACAAAACAGTGGGCTCTCGATCGGCCCGGTCGGTGATGCCGTCAGTCTCCAATGCGAGCAGCCCGAGATGGGAAAAAGGGACTGATCCGATTCAGAGTGGACCGACCGTGTGCTTCCGGCCGGGAAGGTGCTCTCGAGACGACGCCAGAGCGGTCAATGCCCTCGACACGGTCAGGCGGGTGTCGGCCGGATCGATGACTGCGTCGACGAACCCGCGTTCGGCCGCTTCCCACGGCGTGAGGAAGCGGTTCGTGTACTCCGCCTGGAGCTCGGCGCGTTGCCCTGGATCTGCCCCACGGTTGAGGATCTGCACCGCTCCTTCGGCCCCCATGACGGCGATCTCCGCACACGGCCAGGCAAAGCACAGGTCGTTTCCCAGCCCACGGGAGTCCATCACGATGTACGCCCCCCCGAATGCCTTGCGGAGGATCACGCAGATCCGGGGCACGGTGGCTTCGGCATAGGCAAAGGCGAGCTCGGCTCCGTGCCGGATCATCCCCCGCCACTCCAGGTCCTTGCCGGGGAGGAAGCCCGGTGTGTCGACCAAGGTCACCAAGGGAAGGTTGAAGGCGTCGCAGAATCGGACGAACTTCGCCCCTTTCTGGGATGCGGCGATGTCCAGCGTCCCCGCTAGCGCCTGGGGCTGGTTGGCCAGCACGCCCACGGGTCGACCGCCGATCCGACCGATCCCGGTGACCAGCTGGGGGGACCAGCGGGTCCAGAGCTCGGTGAACTCACCGTCGTCGCAGAGGTGGGCGGCGATATGGCGGACGTCGTAGGAGCTGGTGGTGCGGGCCGGGATGGCCTCCCGTAGCTCGGGTACCACTCGGTCCGCGGGATCGGTGGTCGGCCCGATGGGCGGAAGATCGTCGGCGTGGGCCGGCAGCAGGGCGAGAATGTTCTCCACGTGAGCCATGGCGTCGAGCTCGTCGGCCGCCTCGATGGCGCACAATCCGCTGGAGCGGGCGTGGACAGGGGCACCCCCGAGCTGGTGAATGCCGATCCGCACTCCCGTGAACTCTTCGACCATGGCCGGACCAGAGACGAATGCGAAGGCCTCGGGCGACATGATCACGACGTCGGCGATGCCGAGCATCAGCGCCGGACCGGAGATGGCGGGACCGGTGACGACGCTCAGCACGGGCACAGTGCCCGAGCAGGCCGCCAGCGCCCGCGCCGCTTGACCCCACCCGTGGAGGGAGTCGATTCCCTCAGACACGTCGGCCCCCGAGGAGGCCAGGACGAAGACCATGGGGATGTGCAGGGCGAGGGCGCTTTCCGCCGCGGCCTGCAACGTCGCCCCGTCCTCTTTGGACAGAGCCCCCCGGCGTCGGGAGGACACGCTCCGGGCCACCATGGCCGGGCGTCCTCCGAGCTCTTCGATCCCGGCCCGAACCGTTCCCTGGACCAGATGCCGGATGGTCGGTTCAACCGGGGGAGCGATGCTCATCGCCTCATGGTACGACGCGACGGCGTGACCGCCGTTCTCGTCCTGCCGTAGGCCGGTAGCGTCCAGGACAGCCGACTATCCACGGCGTGTACGCGGTGACCATGAGGGGAGTCCATCTGCGAACTGGCGAGCCGGTAGTGAACGCTGGGGAGAGCCGGGGAGCGGTGTCTCGCGTCTTGGTTGTACTCCGGCGCTCCTGGCCCTACCTGCGCTATGTCGTGGGCCTGGGCTTGGCCTGGTTCGCCCTCGACGCGCTGAACGGTCATCGCGGCGAGCTGTCGGACGCCGAGAACTACCTCTCCCAACTGCACTGGCAATGGGTGATCCTGGCCGCGGCGTGCGAAGCGGCGTCCCTCTTCTCCTTTGCCCTTCTTCAGGCCCGCCTGCTGCAGGCGGGCAAGCTCCGGGTAGGGCTGGGCACCCTGTCGGGCGTCACGCTTGCCGCCACCTCGATCGCTGACTCCCTCCCGCTGGGATCTGCTCTGGCCAGCGTGTTCGCCTACCGGCAGTACCGGCGAAAGGGGGCCACGCAAGCGCTCGCCGGCTGGGTGGTCGCAGCATCGTTGGTGGCGGCGACGGTCACCTTGGCCGTCTTGGCCTCGTTCGGGTTGGCCGTGGCCGGGGCCGAGGGTGCCTCCTACGACTTGGTCTGGGTCACGGTGGGGGTGCTCATCCTGGCGCTGGCGTTGTCCGTGGTGTTCTTGAAGAAGCGATTCTTGGCTCGCGTGGTCTCGGGGTCGGTGCGGCTGAGCCGGCGGCTGACCGGTCGACCTCGCGGTGAGGTCGGCGAGCAGGTGGACCGGATCGTCGAACAGCTGACGGTCGTGCAGCTCAGCGGATGGCAGGCGGGCGAGGCCGGGGTGTGGGGCATGGCCAACTGGGCCCTCGACTGCGCCTGCCTGGCCTGTGCCTTTGCCGCCGTCGGGGTCGGCGTACCGTGGCGAGGCCTGCTCCTTGCCTACGGGGCCGGGCAGCTCGCAGCCAACCTTCCCATCACCCCGGGAGGTCTCGGCGTGGTGGAGGGCAGCCTCACCATCGCCCTGGTTGCCTTCGGCGGTTCCGAGGCGTCGACGGTCGCCGCCGTGCTCCTGTACCGCATCTTCAACTTCTGGATCCCGCTTCCGGTTGGTTGGGGGGCATGGCTGACACTGGTCCTCCGCCACCGTGGCGAGCTCCGCCGGTCGCCGCCGCCGCCGGACGCCGGTCCACCGGGATTGCCCGCCGATCAGGTCGTCCCGACTGGACCCACTGTCCACGCCTCCGACCACAACCCCGCGCTGGTGCAGGTCCGCGACCCCATTCCACCCTCAGTTGGGTACCCGGCGCTGGCTGGCGTTGCCCGGGGCCCCGACGCCAGGCGGGTGCTCGGTAATCGAGGGTGCCGACCTGGCCATGGCTGGCGTATTCAGCGCCGCTGGCGCCGCTGGCGTCGGGGGCCTCTCGTGCTGATTGCCGCGGCGGTGGTGGGATCGGTTGTCCTGACCAGTTGCACGGGGGGGCACGCCTCCCTCGGCACCGGTTCGAGCCCGTGCTATCTGGCACTTCCCAAGGCAGCCGCTGCCGTGCACCACCGAGGGACGCTCGTCGGCGTCCGCCTGGTCCCACCGTCCGAGCTCGACCCTCACCGCTCCACCCGTCTTGAGCTCGAGCGCCGTTACGGTGGTCCTCTGAAAAACACCTGTCTGGTGGCGTACCGGGGGAAGTTCACGTCGTCCTCCGTCGAACGGCCCATCAAGCCGGGCCGGTCGGGGAACTACGCCGTGGCTGTGCTGACCACTTCGGGCAATCGGCTACTCGCCACGTTCGTCCTCACCCATG
Organism: Acidimicrobiales bacterium; assembly: GCA_036495505.1. Classification (GTDB taxonomy): domain Bacteria; phylum Actinomycetota; class Acidimicrobiia; order Acidimicrobiales; family RAAP-2; genus DASXMT01. The sequence goes on from DASXMT010000032.1 coordinate 17,881, forward strand.
AGCCTCTCCGATTCGGTCACACCCGGATCTGAGGCCCGATTGCACCGGTCATCGCGGGAGACTTGCCTTTCGGCCCCTAGATTGGCGCCGATGACCTCTCACCTGGCCGAAGCCGGCCATTTCGTCGACGCTCACCCCAGCCTCCGGTTTCGCTGGTCGCGCTGATGGAGCGTCTCGACCGTCTCGAACGGGTCACCGACTTGCTGCTGGTGTTGCTGGACACGCCACAACCGCTCAGCCTCCGGGAGATCGCCAATCGCATCCCGGGCTACCCGCCGGGTCGCGACGCTCGGCGTCAGGCATTCGAGAGGGACAAGCGGCTCCTTCGCGACGAGGGGGTTCCCCTCTTGGTGGAGGCAATCGGCGGGGACGACCAGCTCGGCTATCGGGTAGACCCCAGCCACTACTACCTTCCCGATCTGGGACTCGATCCCGAGGAGCAGGCTGCGCTCAACCTCGCCGTCGCTGGCGTCCACCTTGGCGGCCCCAGTGGCGTCGACGCCCTGTCGAAATTGGGAGCCACCGGAGAGTCGCCTCTGCGGCCCATGGCCGATACGCCCCTGGTCGACCTGCCCTCGGTCGAATCACTTCCTGCCCTTTCCGGGCTGTTCGAAGCCGTTCGGCTGTCGGCCACGGTGACCTTCGAATACCGGGGCGCACCCCGGCAGGTCGACCCAGCGGGACTGCGATTTCGTGGCGGCCATTGGTATCTGGTCGCCTTCGATCGGGACCGGGGCGAGGGACGCACCTTCCGGGTCGACCGTGTCACGTCGACGCCATCGGTCGGGCCACCGGGGACGGCCGAGCTGCCCGAGGGATTCGATCCCGAGCACGCGTTCTCGGCCGAGCCCTGGCGATTCGGCGCCGGGGAGGCCGTCGCCGTGGATGTGCTGATCGACGCGGTGGAGGCCGGTCGGGTGCTCGCCGAACTGGGTCCGGGTGCAGTGACCGAACGCCGAAGCTCGGGGGCCGTGGTGGTCCGGCTGTCCGTGACCGACATGGGCGCGCTGGTGACCTGGGTCCTCGGACTCCTCGATCACGGTGAGGTGCTCGGTCCGCCCGAGGCTCGCACCGCGGTCATCGACCGCCTTCAGACCCTCGTCCATGTCGGAGAGGCCTCCGGGGGAGCGCCGGCGTGACTGTCACCCGGGACGTCGGCACCAGGCTCCGGCGCCTGCTTGCCATCCTGACCTGGCTGGCTCAAGTGGGGGAGACCCCGATCGAGGAGGCCGCGGCCCGCTTCGGGCTGGAGCCCGACGCGCTGGTCGCCGAGTTGGAGATGGCTGCCTGTTGTGGGCTTCCCCCGTACACGCCTGATCAATTGATGGAGATTGTCGTCACTGACACCACGGTCTCGGCGCACCTGGGCGAGATGTTGGCCCGACCTCGGCGGCTGAGTGCTCGGGAGGGGTTCGCACTGGCGGCCTCGGGTCGTGCCCTGCTGGCCGTGCCCGGAAGCGACGAGAACGGGGCCCTGTCGCGGGCACTGGCCAAGCTCGATCGTGCCCTCGGGGGTAAGTCGATGGTCATCGAGCTCGATGATCCCCCCATGCTGGGCGTGGTGCGCACTGCCCTGGAGACCGCCAGCCAATTGCAGATCGAGTACTACTCGGCTTCCAGCGACGAGGTCAGCTCACGGCGAATCGACCCGTTGCGCCTGTTTGCCGGCGATGGCCACTGGTATGTCGATGCGCACTGTTACAAAGCCGGCGACGAGCGCCGCTTCCGGGTGGACCGGATCCAGGCGGCAGAGATCCTGGCCAGCGCCGACGGCCAGCGCCGGCCGGCAGGGGCGGAGGCCGACGCGGCGGAGTATGACGCAGCAGAGTATGACGCAGCAGAATATGAGCCGTTCGTGCCCGGACCCGACATCCGCACCGTCCGTCTGGCCCTCGATCCCTCGGTGGCCTGGGTGGTGGAGTCGATCCCGGCCGTGACTCCGCCCGAAACGGCGGGGGACCGGATCGAGGTGGATGTCGCCGTAGGTGGCGACGCCTGGTTGAAGAGGCTGCTGCTCCGACTGGGCACCGCGGCCCAGGTTGTCGGACCGCCCGAGGCGGCGTCATTGTTGGGCGATGCGGCCGGGCAGATACTCGATCGCTACTCGGGCTCCCAGGCGGGCTGAGCGCCCCGGCCTGACGGACACGGTTTTCCTAGGGTGCAGGACGTCGGGTCTTGTAATGAAATGACATGAAATAGTACCGTAGGCAGTATGAGGAGCTCACAGTGCTGAGGCTGCACACGGTCCGAGTGGGCGGCCACGGATACTACGTCGACGACCTTCCCTACGGCCGAGAAGCGGGTACCGGGCTGGCGGGGGAGAGCCCGGGGCGCTGGATGGGAGACGGGGCAACAGCACTCGGCCTCACCGAGCGCGTCGAGCCCGAGGCGTTCGCCCACGTCCTCGAGGGTCGAGACCCCCTCTCGGGTCGGGCCCTGCCCGTTGCGCGCAATCGGGTCACCGTGGCCGGATACGACCTGGTGTTCTGCGCCCCGAAATCGGTGAGCCTCCTCCACGCCCTGGGACCGACGGAGCTTTCGTCGGCGGTGGGCGAGGGCCACGATGCCGCCGTGCAGGCGACCGCCGAGTACGTGACCAGAGCCGCCTTCGGCGTGCGACGAAGGGACCACGGCCACAAACGGACGCTGCCGACCACGGGGATGGTCGGGGGAGCATTCGTCCACCGGACCAGTCGTGCGCTCGATCCTCACCTTCATACCCACGTGGTGGCTGCAAACGTGGCCCAGGGGGTGGACGGCGTCTGGTCGGCGGTCGACGGCCGCGGTCTGTTCGCCCACATAGTGGCCGCCGGCCGTCTGTACCACGCGCAACTCCGCCACGAGCTGACGGGTCGGTTGGGCGTGGCCTGGGACGTCCGTCCCAATGGCTTTGGCGACGTCGTGGGCGTCGACCCCGGACTGCGCAGCCTGTTTTCGCAACGCTCGGCGGACATCAAGGCATACGTGTTTGAACGCTCCGGACGAGCTTCGGCACGCGGTGCGTTCTACGCCACGCGTCCCGAAAAGGATCGAACTGTCTCCTGGGAGGCGCTCGTTCCCGAGTGGCGCCAGCGCGCCAACGAACTCGGTTACGAGGTCGGTGCCCTCAGCCGGGTTGTCGGACGGGGTCACGACCGGGAGGTGTTCGACGTCGAACTGTTGCAATCGGCAATTGCTGAGTGGGCGCGGCCTGACGCCACACTGTCGCGTCGCGACCTCGTGTCGGCGGTGGCCACCGCGCACGTGGGAGGTGGTCGGGTGAGCGAGGTCGAGGGTGCGGTCGACCGGCTCTGCGCCGAGGTACCGGCGCACGATGGTGGTGGATCCGGGGCCAAACGCTGGCCGGTGCCCGCCATCGCCGACGCGGTCCGAGCCCGCGCCGGCGAGCTGGCCCCTCGGTCGGAGCAAAGGCGCCCTGGTCGTGGTGACCGGGAAAGGCCTGATCGCTCTCGGACGGTGCTGTCCCGTGCTCCCCGCTCTCCCAGTCGGGACCGACACGGCCCAGAACGCGGGCTGGAGCGCTGAGCGCGGTCAGCGCCCGACGTCTCGAACCAGTCCTCGATGCCGCGTCGGTCCGGTGATGGTCTGCCAGAGCTCGGTGCCGTGGCTGGGCGACAACGGCACCCAGCCGACCTGATTGTGCTCGTCGAAGGCCAGTGCGTGCTCGGGCCTGCCCCGAGTGATGACGTCGGGGGGCAGCCGACGCCGACGGACGGTGGCGGACGTGAGGGTGTGCCGTAGCGCTCCGCCGGTCACCGCGTCGGACAGCGTGCGTCCGGTCGGAGTCCGACCCGATGACAGCGATCGTGTGCCTACCTCTTCCTCACCGGCGAGCACGGAGAGTGCATCGAGCGTGACCACATCACCGATGCCGGGCAATACCACGGTGGTACCGAACAACGAGAGGAAACCATCGGCGGCATGACCCCATCGCTGCTTCGCCTGCGAGAGGTCTTGAAAACAGGCCAGCGTGGTCAGCCCCTGGCCTCCGCCCTCGCTCACCATGGAGGGAAGGTCGGGCAACGGTGCGATATTGGCTGCTTCGTCCAGGGCCAGAAGCACCGGGGGCCGGCGATCCGCGACGGGTTGCCGGTGGGCGCGACTGTCGTAGGTGGCAGTCCTGACGTCCTCGATGATGCCGACCACCATGGGGGCGACCAATCCCTGGCGTCGACCGGAGGCACAGATGTACAACGTGTCCGACGACTCGACGAATGCGGCGGGATCGAAGTCGGGGTCGGCTGTCGTGGCCAGCGCCCTTTCGGTGCGATATCCGCCGACGGCGCCCGAGGCCGTGGACCAGATGCCGCTGAGTTCCCGCTCATCGGTGCAGGTCACGCCGTTAAGGAGGTCGGCGGCGAGGCCGGCGGCGTCACCGGGGGCCGCGGCCAGGATCTGCTGAGCGGGGAGGGCTCGGCGACGGTCTATCCACGAGAGCACCGTGCGCATGTCGGCACCGTCACGTGCCGCGGCATGAAGAAGTGGGGCGATCAACGCCTCGGCCCGCTCGCTCCAATGATCGTGGCGCACTGCACCGGTCGGCCCCGACGTCGAAGCCATGCCTACGGCGACCAGTGACCGCGCCGCGCTCAGCGCGCCATCCCATGTATGACACGCCTGTATCGGCGACCACCGAATCGGCCGCAACCCTCCCGGCGCGTCGGTCGCCCCGGCGGGATCGAAGATGAGGCACTCGCCCACCCGCGAACGCGCCGTCGCCGTGGTCGCCATCACGTCCGGTTTGGTCGACGTGCTGACCGCCGGTCCGGATGCGACGAGGAGGTTGGGAATGATCAATGAGGACGTCTTTCCCGACCGCGGTGGACCGAGGACCAACACCGATTGTTCCGGTGGCGCGAACATCCAGTCGCCCCCTCGGTGGCCGAGGTAGATGCCGTGACCCGACGCGATCGACGCGCTTTGTGCCGCGCGATGGGCTTTTGCGGCGCGTTGCGTAAAAGTTTCTTGATGGGATGTTTTCATCGTTGAACCTGTCCTGAGCGCAGTGAACCGCGTACGCGGACCTCTTGACTTCGTGGCAATGACTTCACTGGCCACCATGACGATAAATCCTTGCAAACAAAGGGCTTTTCGTCCATAGCCTGTTGCAGTTTCGGCGTGGGACGATGCCTCGCATCGCGCCTATTGCGCGCCGCGTGCGGCCTCGCGTGACGTGATCAGGGAGTGCTCTTGAGCGCGTACATCCTTGTCACAGCGACGCAAATGCTTGACCTGGGCCGTAAAAACCATTTTGATTGTTGCGATTGCGTATCACTGAGGAGCTGATTGTGAATAGGTCACAACTCGTCGGATCCGTCAATGCGTCGACACCTCATAGTCGTCGTGTGGTCGAAGAAGTCGTGGATGTCTTGTTCGACACGATCATCACCGAGGTTCGTTCTGGAAGAAAAGTGTCAGTCATCGGATTCGGGACATTCAACCCGATCCGTCGTGCGGCACGGATCGGAAGGAATCCACGGACCGGAGCAGTGGTACCGATTCCGGCGTCGAAGGGCGTCCGGTTCGCCACCGGTTCGACGTTCAAATCGGCGTTGAATCCCAAGGAGGGAGCACCCATGGCAGTAAAGAAGGCAACGAGGAAGAAGGCGGCGGCCAAGAAGGCTCCGGCCCGAAAGACCGCCGCTCGCAAGAGCACGGCCAAGAAGGCTCCGGCCCGAAAGACCGCCGCCCGCAAGGTAGCGGCCAAGAAGACGACGGCCAAGAAGGCGGTCAAGAAGGCAGTGAGAAAGGTCAGTGCCAGGAAGACAACGGCCAAAAGGGCCGTAAAGAAGGCGGTTCGCAAGACGACCGCCAAGCGGGCTCCGGCTCGCAAGACAGCAGCGAAGAAGGCCACCAAGCGCGCTCCGGCCCGCAAAACGGCAGCCAAGCGCGCTCCGGCCCGCAAAACGGCGGCCAAGCGCGCACCGGCCCGCAAAACGGCAGTCAAGCGCGCTCCGGCCCGCAAAACGGCAGCCAGGCGCGCTCCGGCCCGCAAAACGGCAGCCAGGCGCGCTCCGGCCCGCAAGTCGGCCTCGGCG
>DASXMT010000033.1:0-5921 GCA_036495505.1 Acidimicrobiales bacterium
GTTTCGAGCCTTTCTCCCGCGCCCGGTGGGCCGCCCTCGGTGAGCCACTGGCCGACGGGGTGTCGCCATCCGACGTGGTGCTGCTCTCGGCCACCGGGGCGCAGGTCGCCATGGACGAGGTGACTGAGGTCTATCGGCCCCTGGCCCAGCTCCTGGCTATCCGAGCTGCCGCCGCACTCGAGCTCCAGCATCGAACCGATGAGTTCCTGGCCGCCGATCGACCGGTCGCACCGTTCATGATCGGGATCGGCGGCAGCGTGGCCGTCGGCAAGAGCACCACGGCCAGGATCCTCCAGGCCTTGCTGGGTCGCTACGCCAGTCGCCCGAGCGTGGACCTGCTGACCACCGACGGGTTTCTGCATCCCAACGCCGTGCTCGAGGAGCGCGGGCTCATGATGCGAAAGGGCTTCCCTGAGAGCTACGACCAGCGGAAGCTGGTCGACGCCTTGGCCGCCATCAAGGCCGGGCACCCCGAGGTGGAGACCCCGGTCTACTCCCATCGCACCTACGACATCCTGCCAGGGGAATCCCGGGTCATCCGCCACCCCGACGTGGTCATCGTCGAGGGGCTCAACGTGCTTCAGGTCGACACGAGAGACGCCCCCGACCACGTCATGGTCTCGGACTTCTTCGACTTCTCCATCTACGTCGATGCCGCTGAGAAAGACGTGGCCCGGTGGTTCACGGAGCGGCTCCAGAGCCTGCGGGCGACGGCCTTGCAGGAGCCGGATTCGTTCTTTCATCAGTATGCGTCGATGTCCGACGAGCAGATGACGGCGATGGCTGCCTACGTGTGGTCGGAGATCAATCTGGTCAACCTGGTCGAGAACATCGCGCCGACCCGGGGGCGGGCCGATATGGTCATGGAGAAGGACGGACACCACCGAATCTGTCAGATCCTCCTGCGACGAGCCTGACGCGGGTCCTCAGCTCTCATGTGCCTGCTTGTCGTCGTCTTTCACGTGGTGGAGGAAGCTCCCTTGATTGTCGCCGCCAATCGAGACGAACGCTATGACCGGGAGGCAACCCCGCTGACAACCTTGTCGTCGGGGCATCCCAGGATTCTCGGTGGACGCGACACGTTGGCCGGAGGCACGTGGTTGGCGGTGAACGAGCACGGTGTGGTGGCCGGGCTCACCAACAAGCCGGCTGCCGCCGGTCGAGATCCGGCCAAGCGGTCGCGAGGCGAGATCCCTTTGGTACTGGCTTCCGAGGGATCGGCCGCCGACGCAGTTGAAGCGCTCAGAGCGACGCTCTCGCCCAGCAGCTTCAACCCGTGTTGGGTGCTGGTCGGAGACCGTGGCTCTTTGCACTACGTGGACATGACCGATCCCCAAGGGGCCCGTGCTGAGTCGCTCCCGCCCGGGGTCCACGTCCTGGAGAACAAGCCGCTCGGGGAGCCCAGCGCCAAGGTGGAGCACGTACGGAGCCTGGTCGGGGACCTCAGTGGCCGGTCGGTAGCCGAGGCGTTGACCCGCCTACGGGCCGTGTTGGCGAACCATGAGATCCCGCAGTCGCCGGTCGACGACACCGAAGCGGCGCTGCTCGCCTCCCAGATCTCAGCTTGTTGCGTTCACTCCGAGCTGTACGGCACGCGGTCGTCGATGGTGGTCTGTGATCCGGCCTCGAGGGATCTCGAGCCCCAGGTATGGGCGTCGGACGGCCCCTCGTGCGTGAACGTCCTACACAAGGCGGATTTCCCCCGCTGATTGCCGCATGGCCACTCGGCAATTCCGCCCAGACGCTGTCACCCACCGTGTTTGCGGTGTGCCCGTTGATGGCTGCAAAGGCATGATGGGCGTTGAGTGCGAGCCCGGCGATCAGAAGGGCTGCATTACGGCCACCGCCTGTCGACCATCCCTTCGGCACTGTGGCTCAAGGGACGGTCTACCGTGTGTCGCCGCCATCTGGCAGTGACTACCGCATGATCACGTCGACGTCGGCATGCTGGCGGGTTTGGGGGACGCCTGGTCGCCGGGGCCGCTGGCGTAGCCGTCATTCTCGGCCATCTCGTCCATCCCGATGGGGCCGTTTGCCCGGCCGGCCAGGAACTGGTTGATGATGGGATCGTCGGTGGTCAGCATCTCGTCCTTGCTGGCAAATTTCACCAGCCGGGAGCGAAACAGGACGCCCAAGTAATCGGCGGTCCGTTTCACCGACGAGATGTTGTGGGTGATGATGAAGAAGGTGGCGCCCGTCTCCTTCTGTGCAGTCAGCACCAGATCGTCGAGATAGGCCACGCGGACGGGGTCCAGACCGGAGTCCGGCTCATCGAAGAGCACGATCTCGGGATCGGTCACCATGGCCCGGGCCAGACCGGCGCGCTTCTTCATCCCGCCGGACACCTCGCCGGGAAGCTTCTTCAGGTGGTCCAAGAGGCCGACCAGCTCGGCGTTGCGAAGGACGACCTCTCGTATCTCCCGCTCGTTCTGGTGGGTGTGCTCGCGCAGTGGGAAGGCGATGTTGTCGTAGAGGCTCATCGACCCGAACAAGGCTCCGTCCTGGAAGAGGACACCGAACTTCCGCCGGATCTGGTAGAGCTTCTTCTCCCGCAATCCGACCATCTGGGTACCGTCCACCCAGATCTCGCCAGCTTCCGGCTTCAGCAGACCCAGGATGTTCTTGAGCAGCACCGACTTGCCTGTGCCCGACGGGCCGAGGATGGCGGTGATCTTCCCCTTGGGCACGTCGAACGTGATGTCCTCGAGCACGGTGTTCGAGCCGAACCTCTTGGTGACCCCGCGCACGGAGATGATGGGCTCTCCTGGGGCGATCCACGGTCGCACCTCACCGTCGGAGGCGACCCTCGTATGGGGTGTGGGTTGAATCCCGTCTGCCTGTTTCATGGTGTCCGCTCTTTGTGGGGAGAACGTCGGATCAGCGATCGACTTGTGCCGGACCGGTCAGTTGACACCGAGAAGTCCCTCGACCGGGGTGGTCAGGGAATTCGATCCCAACGGGAGCGACGGGGTTGTGGTCGTCGATCCCGACGGAACTGACGGGAGGGACGGGATGGTGGTGGCCGGATCGGTTGGCTGGTTCAAGGTGGGTAGCACCGGAGCCGGAGCCGACCCGGTGGGCGTGACCGGGAGCGGGAGGAAGCTGGGCGGCGAGATGACCGGGTTGGTCGGGGCTGGGAGGGCGCCCCCACCGGTGGCCGACGAGCCGTTGGCGGACGGGGACACGGTGGCCTGGTCGGGAGCCGTCGGGCTGGTCGGTGAGGTCGACGCCGTCACCGAACCTCCAGAGGTGGAAGTCCCACCCGAGACCACCGAGCCACCAACGAGCGGCGCTGCGCTGTCTCCGAGCCAATCCGTGGGGCCGGGCTGGGCGCGGCCGCCCTCTCCCGCCGGATCCACGGCTGCCACCGAGTGGTGCTCGGGCTGGCTGCTCCCGGGCAGCGCCGCGGCCACCACGGCGAAGGACGTCAAAGCCACGGCAGTGGCGAGGCCTCGCGCTCCGCCCGTGCTGTTCAGCACGGCGCCCGCCAGGTGTGCCCGCCGGGCCAACGAGCCGCCCGCTCGCCGGAGGGCCCCCCAACGCCCGAGGGCGATACCGCCGATGACGCCGTTCACGCTGGCGATGGAGGCGTACTCGCGTTTCAGGGCTTGACGTGCCCGCCAGATCAGGCTCTCGACCGTCCTGATCTCGACGCCCTCGTGGCTGGCGATCTCCTGGTACGTCCAACCGGAACCCTCTCGCAACGAGAGGACCTGGCGGTGACGAGGCGACAGACGTGCGAGTGCTTGGAGGGCGAGGTCGCCTTCCACCGACGCGATGAAGGAGTCCTCGGGTGTGTCGGCCTTCAGCGGCTCTGCGGCCTGTTTGGCGGCGATGTCGACGTCGGGGGTCGGCATGCTGCGAACTCGACGGCGCTGGATGTCCCGGCATCGGTTGTCGGCGATGACGGTCAACCACGGGTAGAAACGCCGCTCGCCGCCAAAATTGGGTAGGGCACGCCACGCTCGGGCAAAGGCATCCTGGGCGACGTCTTCTGCTTCCTCGTGATCGTGGAGCCGTCGAAAGCAGAAACGGTAGACACGGGCGAAGTACCGCGAGTAGAGCTCGCCGAACGCCGATGCATCTCCGGACTGGCACCGCTGGACGAGCGCCCGATCGCGGTCGAGGTCGACATCGTCGGCCATTGCGGACAGCTCCCTCGGTTGCAGAGCCATGGATCTGTGTCCTCCCCCAAGAAGGCCCCATCTACTGGGTGCATCGGTCCTTACCCGTGAGTAACGGGGCGAGAGAGAAGAACTTGCGCACGTGTCGGGAAATGCGCCCCGAGCCGAAATCCTTACCCACTTACCGAAAGGTCAGCACCTTCCGGCCGTTGTTCAGGCACTGTCCTGAATCTGATCACGAATAGCCGGCGGAAGGGGGTCCACCATGGCACGAGGCGGCAGGGTCGCACGATCACAGCCCTCTGGGGGGCACCCGGTCCTTTACTGTCGGCCCCCCAAGGGCAGCGCCAGGACCGGGTACCCCCAAAGGGCTGGTATTGAGTATGCGTCGTGCCGCGCCCACAGTGGTCGCGCCCTCACAGGAAAGTCGACCGGGCCGGCCCCGGGGACGACATCCGCAGTGGCGACGTCCTGATGCCCGCTGCGAAGCTGGTCGCACCCGAGGGGCGGCGACCGATGCCCATTTCCCCTGCCCCTCCGCGCTCCAGGCCGCCATCCAAGGCCAGTATCGGCCTCCGGGAGACGGGCAACATGTTCGCCGTAGCCATGGAGGCTCTCCGCCAGCTCCCAATCCGGGGCCTGCCGGTGGCCGAATTCTTCGATCAGTGCTGGTTCCTGGCTCGCGTCACCACCTTGCCGTTGATCCTTATCTCCATTCCCTTCGGCATGGTCATCGCCCTGGAAGTGGGATCTCTGCTGCAGCAGATCGGGGCCCAGTCCCAGCTCGGGGCGGCCATGGTGCTTGCCGTGGTCAGAGAGCAGGCTCCGGTGGCCACAGCCCTGTTGATCGCCGGTGCCGGTGGTTCGGCCATGTGTGCCGACCTGGGCTCCCGACGAATCCGCGACGAGATCTCGGCCATGGAGGTGATGGGGATCAACCCGCTCCACCGCCTCGTCCTGCCGCGGCTGTTGGCTGCCACCGTGGTGGCCTTCCTGCTCGATGCCGTTGTCAGCGTGGCCGGCATCGCCGGCGGCTTGTTCTTCGGGATGCACTCGGTGCACGTGACGGCCAGCAGCTTCTTTGCCACCTTCTCGGAGCTGAGCCAGTTGGCCGATCTGGCCATTGCTCTGTTCAAGGCGGCCTTGTTCGGGTTCATCGCCGCCATGGTCGCCTGCTACAAGGGCATGTACGCCAAGGGCGGCCCCAAAGGAGTGGGCGACGCCGTGAACCAGGCAGTGGTCGTCACCTTCATCCTGGCCTTCTTCGTGAACTTCGTGCTCACCATCTTCTACTTCAACTTCATCCCGCAAAAGGGCATCTGAGATGATCGGCACTGCCGCCCTGAGTGGCCTGGACGGCATCTTCGACCAGTTCCGGTTCTATGGTCGGATCCTTCGGTCGATGCCGAAGGCCTTGCGCCACCGGGGCGAGATCGCCACGCTGATCTCCGACATCGCCCTCGGGGCGGGGGCTCTTGTCATCGGGGGCGGCATGTTCTTCGTCGTCACCAGCATTGCCTTTTTCACCGGCACCGAGGTGGGCCTGGAGGGATTCAACGGGCTCCAGCAGATCGGCGCCCAGGCCTTCACCGGTGTCATCTCGTCGCTGGCCAACACCCGCGAGATCACGCCGTTGGTCGCCGGCATCGCACTGGCCGCTCAGGTGGGCGCAGGCTTTACCGCCCAGCTGGGCGCCATGCGCATCTCCGAGGAGATCGATGCCCTCGAGGTCATGGGGGTCAACAGCGTGGTGTACCTGGTGGCCACCCGGGTATGGGCGGCGCTCATCACCATGAT
>DASXMT010000034.1:0-4395 GCA_036495505.1 Acidimicrobiales bacterium
GGAGCCGGGTTGGAACTTGAGGGGGAACTCGGCCAGCAGCGAGCACACCCCCTCCAACGTCATCCCGCTTCGGGCCTCCCGCAACGAGGCGGCGAAGCGAACGTCGGTGGGGTGGCCGGGCGTCACCCCACCGGCCAGGCCGGTCATGTGGGTCAGGGCGTCGCGCACCGATGCCGGCCGGGTCTGGTCCACCATCCGGACGGACCCGTCGGCTTGCAACTCGCCCACCTTGAGGTGCCGCCATTCGGGGATGTACCGGTGCAGCGGGTCGCTCAGCTGGAAGAGCCCCTGCTCATAGAGCTGCATCAGGGCCAACGAGGTAACCGGCTTGGTCATGGAGTAGATGCGCCAGATCGTGTCGTCGGCCACCGGTTTCGATCGCTCACGGTCCATGAGGCCCATCGATCGCCAGTAGGCGACCTTTCCGTTCCGGGCCACGGCCACCTGGCAGCCCGGTATCTTCCCAGTCGCCACGTAGCGGTCGTCGAAGTGCTCCGTGATCCGCTCGAGGCGACGCGGGTCGAAGCCGGCACCGTCCGGATCGACCTTCACCGGGTCATACTCCGGTCCTTCGCCACCTCGTCATAGGAGTCGTAGTCCGAGGCGGTGTCGTCAGCGTGCTCGAACTCCAGCAGGCCGGCTTGCCCCCACCGGTCCCGCAGGTAGCCGTGGTTGGCGTCGAGTAGGCCGAGCTTGCCCACATTGGGCACCAGCTTGGCGAAGAACCCGCGCTGGAAGCCGACGAAGGGGCTCGACTTCATCTTGCCGGCGGCAGCAGTGAGGTGAGGAACCAGGGCGCCCACATCCACACCGAGACGCTCCCACACTTCCGGCGTGGTCGACCGGGCCCGGTTGCGCAGCGTGTTGTCCAAGAGGAACTCCTGGCGCTCCTTCAGCTCGGCGTCGGTCAGCCCCGCATAGAACTCCTTGAGGGTCAGGATCCCGAAGGCCACGTGGCGAGCCTCGTCCGACATGACGTAGCGGAGGAGCTTGCGCAACAGGGGCTCTTCGGTGCGACGCAGCATGTCGCCGAAGGCGGCCAGGGCCAGGCTCTCGATCACGATCTGCATGCCCAGGTAGGCGATGTCCCAGCGGCTGTCCTCGAGCAGCACGGTGATCTGCTCCTCGAGGAACGGGCTCATCGGGTAGGCCTCGCCCACCTTGAGCTCGAGGTACTTGGCGAACACCTCGGTGTGGCGGGCCTCGTCCATCGTCTGGGTGGCGGCGTAGTACTTGGCGTCGATCCACGGCACGGTCTCGACGATCTTCGCCGCGGTGAGCATGGCCCCTTGCTCACCGTGCATGAACTGGCTGAGCGACGCCTTGAACATCTCGATGCCCAGCGAAGTGAATTCCCTGTCACCCCACGAGGCGATGGGCGAGCCCGGCTCAGCCGCCGCGGCCCGGAACAACTGCATGGACGGGGATCCCTGGTCGACCAGGCCCTCGGGATCGACATCGGTATCCCAATCCAGATCGGTCAGGCTGTTCCACTGGGAACCCATGGCCTTGTTGTACAGGGTGACCAGTTGGGCCCTCGACCGCTCATAATCCCAGAGATAGATCCGGTCGGCATGGTCGTGGACGAGCTTGAACGTCGCTTCCGTCTCGCTGGCAGAGACGGGGTTCTTGTGATCGGCCGCTGTCACTTCGTCCACGCTACCGTGGAGATGGAGGCCAAGCATGGCGATGGCCGACGTCGTTGCTCACCGATCCAGCTGCGTGCTGTACTCGAGTATGGCCCTCCCCCGACAGTTGAACATGGACACCGACGAACTGGCTTCGTTTCTGGCCGGGGACCCACAGCTGCCCTGCTACGCCACCGTCAGCTCGCTGCGACGCGACGGCTCACCGATCGGTGTGCCGCTCGGCTACCTCTACCAAGACGGTTGGATCTACTTCAGCATGAACCCGGCCACGTCGGGCACGCTCAGAATCCGACGCGATCCTCGGGTGTGCGTCACCGTCTACAACGACCGCTATCCGGTGCGCTTCGTCGTCATCCCCGGAGCGGCGGAGGAGTTCCCCGACGCTGACCACGTCATCGAGCGCAAGAAGTTCATGCGCAACATGGGCCACGTGGGCGACGAGATCGACCTCGACGCCTACTTCGCTCTCCATGAGGAAGGCGGCCGTGCCGTGTTCCGGGTTCGGGTCGACCCCGAACGGGTTGCTTCCATGGATGCCACCAAAGCGGCCGACCCCGAGACGGGTCGGATGCGCACTCCTGAAGAGGTGAGCCAAATCGAGCGGTGACAGGTTCGAGGAGGAGCCATATATATCGGTTGAACCGGTCTTCCGCAGAAGCTACGTCTCAGAATCGGTCCTCCGCTTGCGTGAACCGGGAACAGTCACAACCGCAGCAGACCCCTGCGACGGTCTACGCACCCTTGGTGCGGGCCGGCCGGCGGGCCGAGGGAGGAAGGATGCACCAAGGGCTGTTCGTGACCGAGAAGGAGCCGACTGACACCGATCGGTGACCGCCCGCCCCGGTTACCGCCGCAACGGCGATCGATGTGTTGCTACTGTTCGAACGTGAGCAGCCAGATGGTGAGCTGCCGTCCGGGGCCTGGGGGGACTGTGACCGACGAGCGAGCGCAAGGCAGACCACTACGCACCGTTCTCTTCGTGCCCGGAAGCGAGCGCGAACAAGTCGAGAAATCTCGGTTCCACGGTGCCGACGCCGTGGTCATCGACCTCGAGGAGCCCCGCACGCCGTGCTCCGAGGCGGACCGTGACCGGGCTCGACAGATCGTCTCGGAGTTCTTCTCCAGGCTCTCCGACGACCCCGACGCGCCCCTCTGGTTCGCCCGGGTGCAGGCGGTCGACACCGGCCAGACCCTGAAGGACCTGCGGGCGGTCCTGCACGAGAAGCTGGCCGGGATCCTGCTGCCGAAAGTGCAGGGCCCGCGGGACATACACGGCGCCGACGCCCTCCTCAACTGCATGGAGGTCGAATCGGGCCGGCCGCTCGGGTCCACGATCATCTACCCCATCCTCGAGACCGCCCAGGCGCTCCGCCTGGCCTACGACATCGCCATGGCATCCGAACGAGTTCTGTACATGGGCGGTGCCGTCTCCCGGTTCGGCGACATTCACCAGGCGCTGGGGTTCCGGTGGTCGGCCGAGGGCAAAGAGACCCTCTTTCTCCGATCCAAGGTCCTGCTCGATGCCAAGGCGGCAGGGATCCGCTACCCGATCAGCGGCATGTGGGGTGGCGACAGCGACGACCTCGAAGGCCTGCGCAGGTGGGCCACCGAGCTTCGCGACCTCGGCTACTACGGGATGATGATCGGCAATCCTGATCACATCCCCCTGGTGCACGAGGTCTTCTCCCCTACCGACGATGAGCTCGCCTTCTGGCAGGAGCTGGACCGTCTGGCCACCGAAGCCGAGGGACGCGAGGCCGGCCGGATCGAATACGGCGACCCGAACCAGGGCGAGGGCTACGTCGTGCACATCGCCCATGTGGGGTCGGCCCGGAAGAACCTGGCCTGGGCACGCGACCTGGGCCGGACCGACTAGCAAGGACATCCGGGGGAGCCATCCATGACGACGACCAGGAACATGACGGCAGCTGACGTCCGCTCGGAGGTGGGGCATCCGATCATCGACGCCGACGGGCACTTCATGGAGTTCATGCCCCTCGTGAACGACGAGATAGTGGCCTATCTCGAAGAGGCGGGGGGCGCCGTGCTCCGGGATCGGTTCCGTGCCCACGCCCTGAAGGAACTGGACACGGCCGTGTTCGAGGCCGACCGATCGGGGCCGGCCATCGTGGACCCATGGCGATCGATGCCCTCATGGTGGGGGAACCCTGTGTCGGACCCGAGAGACCGGGCCACTGCCTACCTCCCCCGCTTGATGTACGACCGCCTGGAGGAGCTGGGCATCGACTTCATGTTGATATATCCCTCGTGGACCCTGGGCTTTCTCATGAGCACCGACGACGAGCTGCGCGCCCCGACCTGTCGAGCCACCAACCGTTACTTCGCCACGCTGTTCTCCCCCTACCGCGATCGGCTCGAACCGGGCGCGCTCATTCCCATGCAGAACCCGGACGAAGCGGTGGCCGAGATCGACTTCGCCGTCCAGGAGCTGGGATTCAAGTCGGTGGTGCTGGCCGGGCACGCCTTCCGGCCACTGGGGCCGAAGGGGGGCGTGCCGGCGGGCTCGCGCCTCGATGTCTTCGGCCTCGACAGCCCCTATGACTACGACCGGGTGTGGGCGGCCTGCGTGCGGAACCAGGTTGCCCCGGCGTTCCACAGCTCCCTCCAGCAGGTGCACCCGGCCCGATCGATCACCAACTACGTGTTCAACCACGTCAACGGGATCGCCGGTGCCCACGAAGTGCTGTGCAAGGCGCTGTTCCTCGGCGGTGTCTACCGGCGGTTC
>DASXMT010000035.1:0-4021 GCA_036495505.1 Acidimicrobiales bacterium
GTCGACTCTTCTGAGCAGGTCGTCCAGGTCGACTCTCCCTGGCAGGACGGCCCCGGTGACGAAGTGCCCAACCGTGAGGGACCGAACAATGAGGGCCCAAGCCATGAAACGCTGAACAATGAGGGCCCAAGCCATGAAACGCCGAATAATGAAGGCCCGAGTCATGTGGGGCCGAGTCATGAGGGGGCGAGTCACCAGGACTCTGGCGCCCCACGAGTATCGAGGGCAAACGACCAATGATCAGCTCCGTCCTGGCGGTTAGTGCCATGTTGCTGGCAAGCGGCTCCGATGTGGTCATCGGCCTGGCCGTCGGCATCCCCGTCGTGGTGATCGGCGGCGGAACGCTGGTCGCCCTGCGTCTGCGTGGTCGTGCGGGCAAGTCGGTGGTGCCGCCGGGCGAGGTGGTTTCAGACGCGCCTACTGACGTCGAGTTGGCTAAGACCGCTGAGGCAACCCGTCGAGCAGCCGAGGAGGCGGAGCCACCTCCCACCGGCGCTGTCACGACGGCACCGGATGAACCACTTGCTCCTGTCGAGGCCGAGGTCCTCGTCCCCACGCCAGAGCCCGAGGTCGTCGAGGTCGTCGAACCGCCGACCTACCGGGGTCGGCTGGGCAAGGCGCGAGGGCTCCTGGCCGGGTACCTGGGGTCGGTCCGTTCCAAGGGCAAGATCGATGCCTCCACCTGGGACGACCTGGAGGAGGCGCTGATCCGCGCCGACGTGGGCGTGGGCGCCACCGACCTGCTGCTCGACGACCTGCGGGCCAGGGTCAAGTCGGGTTCGATCGCCGGGACCGAGGGGTTGGTCGACGCGCTCAAGGCAGACCTGGTCGAGGCTCTGACCACGGCCGATGCTCGTCTGGCCGTCCCCGGCGCAGGTCGGAGTGCAAACGGCTCTCAAGGCGCATCGAGCGCATACGGCCGCAGCGGGGCGAGCGACACCGCCGCCGTGAACGGTGCAGCTGAGAGCGACCCAGCTGAGGAGGCTGAGCGCAGATCGGTCGACGTGTGGTTGTTCGTCGGCGTCAACGGCGTCGGCAAGACCACCACCGTGGGCAAGGTGGCCAGCCGGCTGGCCGGGTCTGGGGAGCGGGTGCTACTCGCCGCTGGTGACACGTTCCGGGCCGCTGCTGGGGAGCAGCTGGCCATGTGGGCCTCGCGCGCCGATGCCGAGATCGTTCAGGGTGCCGAAGGTAGCGATCCCAGCTCCGTGGTCTTCGATGCCGTGCAGCGAGCGGACGCCAAGGGTCACACATTGGTGCTGGCCGACACCGCCGGCCGGCTGCACAACAAGGTCAATCTGATCGAGGAGCTGAAGAAGATACGCAGGGTGGCAGACCGTCCGCCGGGTCACGTGACTGAGGTGCTCCTGGTTCTCGATGCCACCACGGGTCAGAACGGGCTGGCCCAGGCCAAGGTCTTCACCGAAGCCGTGGACGTCTCGGGTGTGGTGTTGACCAAGCTGGACGGCACGGCGAAGGGCGGCATCGTGGTCGCCATCCAGCGCGAGCTTGGGCTCCCCGTGAAGCTGGTGGGGTTGGGCGAGGGCATAGCCGACCTGGTCGACTTCGACCCCGTGGCTTTCGTGGACGCCCTATTCTGAGCCGCCTGAGCTGACCCGCCGGCTCTGAGCTGGCCGCACTGATCTGCCCGTTCTGCCCGTTGTGCCCGGTCGCCTCGGAACCGCCGGCCGTATGTCGCGCCGTTTCCCACCGCGCCGGAGCGTCGCACCTCACGGGACCTGACCTCGATTCGGACGACGCTCCTGTAGCGTGGGCAGTCGCATGTTCGAAAGCCTGACCGACCGATTTGAAGGCATCCTCTCGCGCATCCGCAGCAGGGGACGCCTGACTGAGGACGACGTCGACGAGATCCTCCGGGAGATCCGCACCGCCTTGCTCGAGGCGGATGTGGAGCTGGGCGTGGTCCGGGCCTTCACGAGAGCTGTCCGTGAGCGCACCGTCGGCCTGGAGATGTCCCAGAGCCTCAGCCCGGGCCAGCAGGTCATCAAGATCGTCAACGAGGAGCTCACCGGGATCCTGGGTGGCGAGACGCTCAAGATCACCTACGCAGGACGGCCGCCCACCGTTGTGCTTCTTGCCGGCCTCCAGGGCTCCGGGAAGACGACCACCGCGGCCAAGCTGGCCCGCTGGTTCAAGCAGCAGGGCCGCAACCCGCTGCTGGTTGGGGCCGACCTCCAGCGCCCGGCCGCAGTCGAGCAGCTCCGAGTGCTCGGCTCCCAGATCGGAGTCAGCGTCTTCAGCGAGGCGACCAGCCCGGTCGCCGTCGCCCGGGCTGGTCTGGACGAAGCCCGCCGCCTCGGTCGGGACGTCCTCATCGTGGATACGGCCGGCCGCCTGTCCATCGACGAGGCATTGATGGAAGAGGTGCGCCAGATCGCCGGCGCCACCGAGCCGCACTACACGTTCCTGGTCATCGACGCCATGACCGGACAGGACGCCGTGTCTACGGCGGTGGCCTTCCATGACGCCCTCTCGCTCGACGGGGTCATCTTGACCAAGCTCGACGGTGACGCCCGTGGTGGCGCCGCCTTGTCGGTCAAAGAGGTGGTCGGACGGCCCATCGCCTTCGCCTCCACCGGTGAGAAACTCGACGATTTCGATCAGTTCCACCCCGACCGCATGGCCGATCGGATCCTCGGGATGGGCGATGTCCTCACCCTGATCGAGCAGGCGGAGCGGACCTTCGACCAGGGGGTGGCCGAAAAGGCCGCCTCGGCCATGGTCGAGGGCCGATTCACCCTCGAGGACTTCCTCGAGCAGCTCCAGCAGGTCAAGAAGATGGGGTCGTTCTCGGGGATGCTGTCGATGCTGCCCGGCATACCCAAGGACATCAAGCAGGCCTCGTCAGCGATCGACGACGGTCAGATCGGTCAGGTGGAGGCGATCATCCGCTCCATGACCCCGGCAGAGCGAAACGACCCGTCGGCCATCGATGGATCACGGCGCCTGCGGATCGCCAATGGCAGCGGCACGGCGACGGCGGACGTGAACGCGCTGTTGAAACAGTTCAAAGAGATGCAGAAGATGATGAAAGGCATGGGCAAGGGCGGCATGGGCGGTGCTCTCGGAGGCCTGGGCGGTCTGTTTGGCCGGGGCGGCAAGATGCCCCCTGGTGGCATGGCCGGGCTGGAGGAGATGGCCGGGTCGTTCGGCGGACCAGCGGGCCTGGGAGAACCCGGAGGCCCCGTCGGCCTGGGCACCGGCGGTTTTGCCGGCGCTGGAGCAGGTTCCCCAGGTGGCGGCGGAGGATCACGGAGCTCCTCGAAGGGCAAGGGTGGCAAGGGAAAGAAGGGGAAGGGTGGCGGTCGCGTCACCCCCAAGTCGCGCTGACCGGAGCGACCTTTTGAGCCCTTGTTCAGGCACGGGCAAGTGGCCTGTGCACGGGACCCCCTCGGTTGGTGCGAGAATGTCTGGCGCACTCGTTAGAACGCAGAGGAGTTCACCGTGGCAGTAAAGCTCCGCCTTGTGCGGATCGGGAAAAAGAAGCAGCCCACGTATCGGTTGGTAGCGGCGGATAGCCGCTCGCCTCGCAATGGCCGCTTCATCGAGATCGTCGGCACGTATGCGCCTCGAGGGCGCTCACTGGCGGAGCCGGATGCGATCTTCGAGATCGACAACGCCAAGGCAGTCAAGTGGTTGTCAGAGGGGGCACAACCTACCGAGCGGGTTGGAAAACTCCTCAAGAAGTCGGGTGCGCTCGATGAATTCGACGCCCTCAAGGCGGCAAGGTGACCGAAGACCTCGCGGTCGACTCGGCCGACGACGTCAACCACGCCGACGACGTCAACCATGCTGACGCCAACTCGGCCGACGAAAACTACAACGACGACAACGCCGGGAACCGCGTGTCGGGCGGCACCCCGCTGGCCGTGGTGACCTACCTGGTCAACTCCATCGCCTCTGAGCCCGACTCCGTGGTCATCAACACCGAGGAGCGCGACGGTGCGGTCCGCTTCCGTATCCACGTCGCTCCCGACGACATGGGCCGGGTCATCGGTCG
>DASXMT010000036.1:0-7654 GCA_036495505.1 Acidimicrobiales bacterium
CGACGCGTGCGGCCCTTCGAGCTCCGTCCTAGCGTGGCTCGTCTGTCGCGGCTCGTCGGTTCCCTGGTTGCGTCGCGCCGGGTGAAGGTGGTTCTTGGCGGTGCGGTGGTCGCCGTGTTCGTGCTGTCGTCGATCCCCACCACCTGGGCCGGGATACTCAACCCGTTGGTGGGCACCCAGAGCGAGCAGACGGGATTGCGCGCCGTCGTGGACTCGAGCCACCACACCGCACCGCCCTCGGCACTGCGCAATAACACCTATCTGGCCGACTACCTGGACCGGCTCAACCTGCCCGACGGGACCGTCCTGATGGACACCTTCATCGGCTGGGACGTGTGGCTGCAGTCAGACAACCGGAAGCAGTTCGTGATCACCAGTGACTATGACTTCGCCACGTTTCTCAACGTCCCCGCTGAGAGCGGGATCCGCTACATCCTGGTGTCCGACCCGGTGCAGGACGGCAGGGCAGATGCCATCAACCAGCGCTACCCAACCCTGTACCGGGACGGAGCCGGCATCGCCTCGTTGGTCATGACCGTCCCGGCCACCGGGGACGACCAAACGTGGCGCCTCTACCGAGTCAACCGTCCGCCGGGTGCCCGCTCGTCTCGTGCCGGGTTGACGGCGGCCCAGGTTCGCTCTCGGACGTTTCCGGCCATGGCGGTCAGTCCGATCACATAACCGGCAACCACGGTCGCGATGAGCATCCCCAACAACATGGCCAACGGCATCGTGAACACCACCCCTTACCTGCGTGACCGAAACCTCCGAGGTTTGAAGGTCTTCGGTTAGTCGGCGCCATCATAAGTCCAATTCGACGCGGTACGGGTAGAAAGCCGCTCGGCGCTCAAATTGGCCCTTTTCCCCGAGTCGGTCCACTCTTACTGCACCAGCTCGACCGACGGGGGTCATTGCGAATGGAAGCCAAGCCCATCCATCAACGGGTCTCCGGACGCACGAGGGCGGGGAAGGTGCTGCGATCGGCGGTGGCGGTCACCTCGGTGCTGGCCGGCGTGGTCGTCGCTTCGGCCGCGTCGATGACCACTGCGGCATCGGCGGCAACTCCGGTGTTGTCTGCGCAGGGAAGCACCCTCCTGGTCAACGGCCGGCCCGAGCACCTGGTCGGGGTGAACGCGCGCGGTCTGGCCGGTGACGCCGGGGCTACGTCGACGTGTCCCACGCCGAACACCGATGCCCAGGTGTCCCAGGTCATCGATTCCCTGCCCGCGGGGGCGGTGGTGCGCTTCGAGGCGTTCCAGGGCGGGTATGCCACCAATCCCGCCACCGATGCCCTCGACTTCACCGGCATCGACCGCGTCTTCGCCGACGCAGAGGCCCGGGGCGTGCTCCTCATCCCCGTGCTGGCCAATGAGTGGGGCCAGTGCGACGAGGGCGTGCAAAAGAGCCTCGACTGGTTCAACGGAGGCTTCACCTCGCTCTCGCCCCCCACCCTGGCCACCGCGGCGGGCGTACCGGCGCCCACCCTCTCGTACCTGTCCTACGTCCAGGCGTTCGTGGCCCGCTACCGGAGCTCGCCCGCGCTGGCCATGTACGAGCCGATCGGCTAGCCCGACGCGTCCACGTGCACCGGCCAGGCCACGCTGGACGGGTGCTCTGCCCCGTGGGTGTGCAACGAGACATCGGCGACCGCCGCGCTCCGCCACTTCTATGACACGGTCGGCGCAGCCATCGACGCGCTCGACCCCCAGCACCTGATCGAAGCCGGGTTCGGATCGAATACCGCGTGCGGCCTCGAAGGGGCGGACCTTTCCACCGTGGCCGCCAGCGCGGGGATCGACGTGCTGTCCTTCCACGACTACAACGGCGCCATACCGCTCGACACCCAACCAGCAGGGTCGAGCCCATCGGACGAGATCGTTAGAGCCGCGGCCGCGGGCAAGCCCATCATCGATGCCGAGGTCGGCATCGATGCGTCGAGCACCGATCCCGGCTGTGTCACGCCCACGGTGCGCGCTGACGAGCTGCTGCACAAGGAACAGGCTCAGTTCGCCGCCGGCGTCGGCGGTTTCCTGGTCTGGAACGAGAGCTCGGCCTTCTCGGGCGCCGCATGCGATCAGACCATGGCGCCGGGCGACCCCACGCTCTCGTCGGTTGTCGCCGACCCACCCGGCGGGCCCCCGTCTCCCGCGTCGGCCACCAACATCGCCGATCGCAGCGTGGCCGGGCTGAACTTCGCCGGGGCCGACCTGACCGGGGTGAACCTGGCCGGCTACGACCTCAGCGGCGCCAACTTCTCCGGCTCCAACCTCACCGGCGCCGACCTCGACGGGGCAACGGTCGCCGGTGCCAACTTCACCGGAGCCACGCTTGCGTCGATCCATGCCGCCAACCTGATCGGGTCGGCGACCTTTTCCGCCGGTTGGTCCCTGGTCGACGGGGACCTTATCGGTCGCGGCGTGTCGTTGACCGGTGACGACCTGTCGGGATTCGATCTGACCGGCATGTCCCTGGCCGGGGCCGACCTCGACAGCGCCATCCTCGACGGGACCAACCTCACCGGCGTCGACCTGTCAGGCACCCTGTTGAACGGGGTGGCGGCCCAGGGCGTCATCGGAACCCCGCTCCTCCCTGCGGGCTGGGCCCTGCTCGGAGGCTTCCTTGTCGGACCCGGTGCCGACCTCACCGGGGTCACCCTCCCGGCCGGCACCCTCACCGACGTCGACCTGTACGGAGCGACGCTTTCGGGAGCCGACCTCCGCGCCGTGCACCTGGTGCATGTGGCATCCGGCGCCGTTGTCAGCTACTGGTCCACCCAACTGCCGACCGGGTGGAGCCTCCAGGGAGGCTTTCTCCTTGGCCCCTCGGCTGATCTCACCGACGCCACCCTCACCGGTCTCGACCTCGGCGGCGTAGACCTCTCGCAGGCCACGTTGACCGGCGCGATCGGTCGTGACCTGACCGGATCGCCCCAACTACCGGCGTCCTGGTTCCTGCAGTCGGGCATCCTCCTCGGACCCGGGGCCAACCTGGTCGGGGTCAACCTCGCCGGGGCCAACCTCACCGTGGTCAACCTCTCGGGGGCCAACCTGTCCAATGTCGGGCTCCAAGGGGCCACCCTGACCGGGGCCAACCTCACCGGCGCCACCTTGACCGGAGCGGTGGCCCAGGGCATCCAGGGGTGTCCGACCCTCGGCGCCGGTTGGGTGTGCGGTGGAGGATTCCTCATCGGGCCCGGGGTCAATCTGGCGTGGTCGAACATCGCCGGCGTCGACCTGACCGGGGTCTCGTTGGCCGGGACCAACCTGACCGGCGCCGCCCTGACCAACGACAACCTCAGCACCGCCGACCTCTCCCGGGCCACGCTGACCGACGTGACCTCGTCCGGGCTCACCGGCGTCCCGACCCTTCCCAGCGGCTTCGCCGTGCTCGGCGGCCACCTGGTCGGACCCACGGCCCAGCTGGCATGGGACGACCTCCACGGCCTCAACTTCACCGGTGTGGACCTCACCGGGGCCAACCTGGTCGGGGCCAACCTCGCCGGGGCCAACCTCACCGGGGTCGACCTCTCGGGGGCCAACCTCTCAAGGGCGGTGCTCGGTGGCACCGTGCTGAACGCAGCCAGCCTGGGCACGGCCACCTTGACCGGCATCACATCGTCTGGCATCCAAGGCGCACCCGCGTCGCTGCCACCTGGGTGGAGCGTGGTGTCGGGACAACTCGTGGGCCCGCACTGAGGACGTACATCACCACGATCGATCGGTCAGCGGTGAGACGAGCTTGGCGGCGGAACAGTCCTCGGGACGGTCAGCCCGCTTCGGCTGCGGTCCGGGCCCCGCCCGAGTCCGACTCTTGTGGTGCCTCGGCCACGATTCCGGCGGCCCACCGGTAGTCGGGCTTGCCGCTGGGGGAGCGCACGATGGTCTCGACGACGTGCAGCTGGCGAGGCACCTTGTAGCCGGCGATGGCATTCCGGCAGTGCAGCTGGATGTCCTCGAGGGTCGGATGGCGGTCGGCCCGGGGCTGGATGATCGCCGCCACCCGTTGACCCCACCGGTCGTCGGGCGCCCCGACCACGATGGCGTCGAACACCTCGGGGTGGGAGCGGACGGCCGACTCGACCTCCTCGGGGTAGATCTTCTCCCCACCGGAGTTGATGCTCACCGAGCCCCGTCCCAACAGCGTGATGGTCCCGTCCGACTCCACCGTGGCGAAGTCGCCCGGCATCACGTAGCGGGTGCCCCCGACGGTGAGGAACACCTCGGCCGTCTTCACCGGGTCGTTGTAGTACCCGAGGGGGATGTCGCCGGTGCGGGCGATCTTTCCGGTCACCCCCGACCCCGGCTTCACCAGGTCCAGGTTCTCGTCCAGCACCACCGTCTCCCCGATGGCCCTGACCGTCGGCCCACTCTTCATCGCCGTGTGGTCCTTGTCCAACAGGACCATGCCGTTGCTGCCCGTCTCCGAGGAGCCGATGGCGTCGGTGATGGCGACGGTGGGCAGGTGGGAGAAGAATTCGTCCTTCACCGGCGCCGAGAACAACGCGGCGGTGGACACCACGGCGTAGAGGGAAGACAGGTCGTAGGAGGCACCCGGTTCGTCGAGCGCCTCGACCAGAGGCTTGCCCATGGCATCGCCGGTGATCATGATCGAGTTGACCTTCTCGGCCCCGACCAGCCGCCACACCTCTTGAGGCGTGAACTTGCTCACCAGGACGACCCGGTTGCCGTGGAAGCTCTGGCCCATGACCGCCCACTGGCTGGCCCCGTGCATGAGCGGGGCGATGGGCAGGGACGTCATCGGGGCGCCGGCCAGTCCCTTTTCCACCAACTGCTCGGGACGCTCGATCCGGGTGTTGGTCATCGGGTCGATGCCACCCCCCAACGCGTAGAACACGTCCTCGTGCCGCCACACCACGCCTTTGGGCATTCCCGTCGTCCCACCGGTGTAGAGGATGTAGTGGTCGTCGCTCGATCGCGGGCCGAAGTCCCGTTCCGGGCCGCCCGAGGCCACCGCATCCTCGTAGGCGACGGCGTTGGCGGTGGGGAACGGCGCGTCGCCGCCGTCCTCGACGGTGATGATGTGCGCCAGGTCGGGCAGATCGCCGACCACGCCGGCCACCTGGGGGCTGAAGGAACGCTGGTGGACCAGGGCCTTGAGGTCGGCGTTGGTGAACAGGTACCGGAGCTCGTCTTCCACGTAGCGGAAGTTGATGTTGATCCACACCGCCCGCAGCTTGAAGACGGCCCATGCCGTCTCCACCCATTCCACGCTGTTGAGGGAGTAGATGCCCACGTGGTCGCCCTGACCGACACCGTTGTCCGCCAAGTGGTGGGCCAACCGATTGGCCCGTTCCTCCATCTGCGCGTATGTCCGTCGTTTGCCCTCGGCTACCAGGTACGAACGGTCGCCGAAGGCGTCGACGGCGTTCTCGAACAGGTCTGCGAGGTTGAACGTCATCGACCGATCAGTAGAACACGTTTCGATTTATCGGGCAAGCAGTTTGCCGGGTCGGCCGAGCTGAGCTTCAGGCCCGTCGATCTCAGGCTCGCCACCCCCACCCAAGAGCCCTAGTGGACCGATGAGCCTCCGGTATGGTCGGCTAACGACACCATGCGCCGGTCCGGATCCTCCCAGTACAAAGCCGTGATCCCCTCACTCGCGGCCGCAGCGGTCGCCCCCCGCCTCAGCCGCTGGGCTGTGGGCCCTGCTGCGATCCCAGTCGTGGGCCTTCTCGGCGCGGTCGTCGGAGCCGAAACGTGGCAACGGTGAACCTACCCGCCTCGACAACGGTGAACCTGCCGGCCTCGGCGTTGCTCGCCCTCGCAGCCGCCGCCGCGTTCGCCGCCTCGGCGGTGCTCCAGCAGCGCGCCGCCCGGGCCGAGCCGTCTTCCACCTCGCTCCATTTCCGGCTGCTCATGGACCTCTTCCACCGGCCGATCTGGTTGGCCGGCGTGGTGTGCATGATCGCCGCCTACGTCGTCCAGGCCCTTGCCTTGTTCTTGGGAAACGTGGCCTTCGTCGAGCCTCTGATCGCCATGGAACTGGTCTTTGCCCTCCCTTTCGCAGTCGAGAGCGAGCATCGCCAACCGGAATGGAGCGAATGGGCCGCCGCCGCCGCCGTGGTCGCCGGCGTGACCCTCTTCCTCGCCACGGCCAGGCCGACCGGCGGTACCCCCAATCCGGGCAACGGGACATGGGTGCTCCTGGGCGTTCCCTGTGCCGGAGCCATCGTCGGCTCACTGGTTCTCGCCGGTGCCTTCGCCCGCTATCGCGCCTCGTTGCTCGCCGTCGCCGCCGCCATCTGCTTCGCCCTCCTGGCTCTGTTGACCAAGACGTTCACGTACCTGGTCAGCCAGGGCGTGTCGCTGGCCTTGACCAGCTGGCAGACCTACGCCCTGATCGGGATCGGGATCGTCGGCTTTCTCTTTTCCCAGAGCGCGTACCAGGCGGGGTCGCTCGAGAGCTCGCTGCCGATCATCGACACGGTCGAGCCCACCGTCGCCGTGTTGCTCGGGGTGCTGGGTTTCAACGAGCACGTCCGGCACGATGCCCTCGCCCTTTTTACCCAGGCCCTCGGGGGGTTCCTTGCCGTCGGGGGGGTGTTCGTGCTCGGGCGGTCGGCCCTGGTGGTCCGGGCCTACAGTGGGCCCGAGGGTCCCCACGGCAAGGGTGACGCCCCCGATGTCGCTGGCCAGGAGGGGACTGAGCCAGGGCCCAAGCCCTCCCTGTCGTAGGGATGCAGCGGGTCATGGCGGTGCAGCGGGGTCCTAGAGATGCACCCGGCCTCAGCGGTGTATCTGGGCCTTGGCGGTGCACCCGGCCTCAGCGGTGTATCCGGGCCTTCCCACGCTCAGGCGATCGGGCTCAGAGCTTCAGCGGCCGGATCGGGGCGGCCACCAGAGTCGGGTCGGCTAGCCAGTCGACCCCCGGCACGTCGACGTAGAGCTCGATCTCGTTGCCGTCAGGATCCAGGATGTAGAGGCTGTGGGTCACGGTGTGGTCGCTGGCCCCCACCATCTGGACGCCGTTGGCTTTGAGTGTCTCGAGGGCGTCGCGTAGCTCGTCGTCGCTGTCGCCGACCTTGAGCCCGAAGTGGTACAGGCCGACGCGCCGCCCAGCGGGAATGGGCAACGCCTGGTCACCCACCCCGATGAGCAACAGCTCGTGGTGGGTCCGACCGGACGGAGCAGAGAAGGCAGCCATCTGCGCCGGGCCGTTGTCCGGTGCGGACAGGATCTCGCGCCACCCGAGCACGTCACGGTAGAAGGCCGCTGACCGCTCCACATTGTGGACATAGAGCACCAGATGGCCGAGTTCCTTTATTTCCATAGTTGGCTCCTTGTCGACTGGACGCCCGGCGCCCATGTCGCGGCGATCCGATACCGCCAGCGTAGGCCGGCCGGGCTCCCGACCTGCCAGAACCCAATTCGCCTCGACCCGGCAGGAGAACGAATCACCCCACGAGGGTGACGTCATGTCCGAGCCTTGCTGTGACCATGGGATCAGGGCGTGCCTTCGCCGATATGGGCGCACCGATCGCGGCAGCCCGTGCCCGCGGCAGGCAGTGCCCGGGGGAGGAGCGCCCGGGGAGGGAGCATGGCGCCAGTCGCCATGCCGGAACGTCGACCGGGCCGGACCCGCACTCGGCCAGCGTAGGGACCGGCCCGACAAGAAGAGGACGACCGTGATGATC
>DASXMT010000037.1:0-2762 GCA_036495505.1 Acidimicrobiales bacterium
GCTTGTTCTGCCCGGTTCGCCCAGTGGTCAGCGATGCGTCGCGCTTGGACGGGCCTTCGACCAGCACCTCTTCCACCCGCCCGACGCGGGCGCGGTGCTTGGCCAGAGCGGAGCGTTCCACCACCACCCTCAGCCGCTCGAAGCGGTCGGCCACGACGTCCTCGGGGACGAATCGATTCTCCATCTCCGCCGCACGGGTACCGGGTCGGGGCGAGAAGATGAAGGTGTAGGCGCTGTCGTACTCCGCGACCGCGGCAACCTCGAGAGTGGCCTCGAAGTCCTCCTCGCTCTCCCCGGGGAAGCCCACGATCAGGTCGGTGGTCACCGCCAGATCGGCAATGGCCGTCCGGGCGGCTGCCAACCGATCCAGGTAGCGCTGGGCCGTGTACCCCCGGCGCATGGCAGCGAGCGTGGCGTTTCCGCCGGCCTGGAGGGGGAGGTGGAGGTGGTTGCACACGGCCGGTGTTTCGGCCATGGCCGCGATCGTCTCGGGTCGGAGGTCCTTCGGGTGCGGGCTGGTGAAGCGAACCCGACGGATGCCCTCGACCGCACCGACCGCCCGCAGAAGGTCGGCAAAGAGCGGACGCCGCTTGGTCAGGTCCCGTCCGTACGAGTTGACGTTCTGGCCCAACAACGTGACCTCGGACACCCCCCGGTCGGCCAGGACCTCGACCTCGCCGACCAGGTCGGCGAAGGGCCGCGACACCTCGGCCCCTCGCACCGAGGGCACGATGCAGAAGGCGCACGAGTTGTCGCACCCGATCTGGATGGTGACCCACGCCGCATAGGGAAGGTCCCGAACGGCGGTCAGGGCCGCGGCACTCGATCCGACGGTGTCCGGATCGCCCTCGGGCAGCGGCTCGTCGAGTATCTCCATCAGCGGGCCCGACGTGGCCGCCTGGCGCAAGAGGGCGGGTGCACGCCCCAGGTTATGGGTGCCGAAGACCACGTCCACGTGTCCGGCCCGCTGCTGGATCTGCTCTCGATCCATCTGGGCGAGGCAGCCGCCCACGGCGATCTGCATGTCCGGCCGGCTCTCGCGCAGTGACTTGAGGTTCCCCAGATGGCCGTAGAACTTGTTGTCCGCGTTCTCGCGGATGCAACAGGTGTTGAGGACCACGACATCGGCGGACTCGAGGTCGTCGGTGGCCACCAACCCATCGGCGGTGAGCAGCCCGGCCAAGCGCTCCGAATCGTGCTCGTTCATCTGGCAGCCGTAGGTGCGGATGTGAAATGTACGAGCTGACGCCGCGTGTGAGGGCGTGGTGACCAGACTGTTGCCGTCGGCGGGGGCCATCCCGCAAGGATACGGCCCGGAGCGGAGGCGGCCCGACCGGACTAGGGGTGCGACGCCTCCACCACGGTGTGGATCCCCCCTCGGACCAGCCAATCGGTGATCACCGTCAGTCGACGCGGTGCGATCGCAGCGACCAGATCATCGAGGATGCGATTGGTCACGTCCTCGTGGAACGCCCCTTGGTCCCGGTAGCTCCACAGGTAGAGCTTGAGCGACTTCAGCTCCACGATCGAGCGGTCGGGGACGTAGGCAATCCTCACCGTGGCGAAGTCGGGCTGGCCGGTCATCGGGCACACACAGGTGAGCTCGGGCGATTCGCAGCGCACCTCGTAGTCGCGGCCGGGATGCGGGTTGGGCACGGCCAGCAACGCCGTTGACGGTTCAGTGGGCACCGGTTCCTCCGCCGCCCTAATGGTCGGTGTCGAAGTCGTAGAACTGACCGCCGTCGTCCTTGCCCTTGCCCGAACTTGTGCCGTTCTCGTTGCCCTTGTCTTCGTCTTTGCCTGGTTCGCCGTTCTCGCCCCGTTCGGCCTCATCCTCGAGCCCGGACCGGTTCCGGTCCTTCCAGAAATCTCCCGAGCCGCCCTTGCCGACCACCAGCCCCTGCATGTCCGGGCGGATCAGCAGGACCTCGCCGGGCACCTGGATCTCGGCCATGACGTCTTGGGTGGCAGCGCGGACCCCGGCCCCCTCGGACCCCTTGCAGATCCCGAGCAGCGCCGGCCCGGCCCCCGACCAGCAGACCGCCAGTGCCCCTGCCCGGGACATCCCAGACAGGAGCTGCGGGGCGGCGGGGAACAACGGGCTGCGGTAGTCCTGGTGGAGCCGGTCCTCCGTCGCCTCGCTCAACAGGACCCGGCTGTCGGCCAGGCCGGCGATGAGGAAGGCCAGCCGGCCCAGGTTGAACGCGGCGTGTTCCCGGTTGACCTCGGGCGGGAGCACCTGGCGGGCCTTGGTGGTGGACAGGTTCAGGTCGGGCACGATGACCACGAACACCAGGCTGACATCCAGGGTAAGCCGCACCACCCGGACACCACCCCGCACCATGGTGGCCGCGACCAGACCGCCCACCATCGATGCGGCGGCATTGTCGGGGTGGCCGTCCACCTGGGAGGCGACAGCCAGGGGGTCCTTGGATCCCGCTGCAGCCGCGGCGGCCACCGCCAACGCCGCCGACGAGCCCAGTCCCCGAGCGATGGGGATCTCTGATCGCACCGTGATGGCCAGGTGGTCATGGCCGGCGACGTCGATGGCCACCCGTGCGGCCAGGTGAGACGGATCATCGGAGAGCCCGGCCCCTTCGCCCTCGGACCGGACGATCAGGCGGGAGGCCGGCTCCACTTCGACCTCGACGTACCGTTCGAGGGCCACAGCGAGGGTGTCGAACCCGGGCCCGAGATTGGCCGAGGAGGCAGGAGCACGTGCACGCACGCAGGTCAGGGTAGTCGTCACCGGCCGGTCACGT
>DASXMT010000038.1:0-1983 GCA_036495505.1 Acidimicrobiales bacterium
CCATCGGCGCCAGGTTCTGCGGTCGCCTAGGGATCCGGGGATGCGACGGGCGGGAGCGCGACGGCACAGGCGGTGGCCCACCCGGACCGAGTGGCCGCTGGTCCTCGACCCCTACCCGGTCATCCGGCGGTCGCGTGAGGGTGGTCATCACAGATCCACCCCTGCGCCCGACCGGCTGCGGGAAACAACTGTCGAGGCGATCAGGTTGGTACCCAGCGTAATAATGAAGAGCACGAGGCCCGCGGCCATGAGCCCAGAGACGGTAAAGGGATCGGCACCGGCCCGTTGGGCGATGAACCCGGCGATGGTGGCCCCTCCGAACTGCAGGATATGGCTCGAGATCAAAGGAACTTGAGGCAGCAGCAGGGTCACGGCGATGGTCTCACCCAGAGCACGGCCCAGTCCGAGCATGGAACCGCCAATGATGCCGGCCCGGCCGTAAGGGAGCACAACGCTACGGACCATGCCCCAATGCGTGCTCCCCAGTGCAAGGGCCGCCTCCTTTTCGCCCGGCGGGGTTTGGGCGAAGACGGCACGGGTAATCGAAGCGACGATGGGGATGACCATGAGCGACACGACGACTCCGGCAATGAAGATCGAATTGGTCAAGCTCGCATTGGCCTCGGTGTGGAAGATGGGGATCCAGCCGAGATAAGTGGTGAGCCACCGCGACAGTGGCACGATCTGACCCTGCAGGAACAGGAAGCCCCAGATTCCGAACAACAGGCTGGGGATGGCCGCCAAGAGGTCCATGAGTCCCTGCAGAAGCTTTCGGGCTTTGAGCGGTGCGTATTCGGCTATATAGAGGGCGGTAACGACACCGACAGGCACGGCAATGACCACGGCGACGATGCTCACGACCACCGTGCCAAAGAGGAGGCCCAATACTCCGATCTGGGCCGGGTGTAGGTCGGTCCGCCACACCGTCCGGGTGAAGAACGACCATCCGGACTCGGCCAGGGCATGGCGGGCCTGGTACAGCAAGAAGATGCCGACCAGCGCCAGGATGACGAGAACGAACAGCCCGGCCAGGAGGGT
Source organism: Acidimicrobiales bacterium (assembly GCA_036495505.1). Classification (GTDB taxonomy): domain Bacteria; phylum Actinomycetota; class Acidimicrobiia; order Acidimicrobiales; family RAAP-2; genus DASXMT01. The sequence continues at coordinate 1,039 of DASXMT010000038.1, forward strand.
GACGCGGTCGAAGAGCCGGTCGATCCGACTGGGCCGATCGTGCATGATCCGCTTGGCCCTGCCGATTCCGCCCCTCCCACCCGCTCCGTCCGTTGCCGGCTGGAGCGCCACGTCGCTCATGTTCGCGCTCCAGTGGATGGGCCATCGTCCGTCAGCGCCGGCATCAGGCCCTTGGCGTTGTTCGCCCACTCTGTACCGTCATCACGGACGGTACCTGGGCGCGCACGTCGCACCGGTTCACATGGCCCCGTGTTGATCATGACGCCCCCGACGCTAACAACCATGGGGTGAACTCAGCCTCAAAATAGGCACTCAATAAGACGAACACTTGACGAACATTTCTCGAACAATCGTTCACGCCGATTTAACCAAAGCGTGCGAAGACCCTCTCGCCGCTCGTCACGTCTGAGGAGCTGGCCGGCACTTCCGTTCGTGGATCACGCCGGGTTGTGGGTCCCGGCGATTCCGACCACTGGAGCATTGAGCTGTGAGCCCCCCTCCGACCCGAGGAAGGCGGCATCACCGAAGTTGAAGATGCCGCCATCGGAGGCAACAAGCCAGTAGCCCTTGCCGGTTGATGTGGCCGCTACGCCGACCACCGGGGCATTGAGATGTGAGCCCCCCTCCGACCCGAGGAAGGCGGCATCACCGAAGTTGAAGATGCCGCCATCGGAGGCAACAAGCCAGTAACCCTCGCCATCGGGGGTGGCCGCTATGCCGACCACGGGAGCGTTCAGCTGCGTGTTGCCCTCCGACCCGAAGAAGGCGGCATCACCGAAGTTGAAGATGCCGCCATCGGAGGCCACTAGCCAGTAGCCCTTGCCTGTTGATGTGCCCGCCATGCCAACCACGGGAGCATTGAGATGGGAACCACCCTCCGACCCGAGGAAGGTTGCGTCACCAAAGGTGAAGAGGCCGCCGTCGGAGGCCACCAACCAGTAGCCC
>DASXMT010000039.1:0-6703 GCA_036495505.1 Acidimicrobiales bacterium
GCGGTGAGGGGGGAACCGGGTCTGGCCGCTTGTTGGTGGAGGTAGTGCAGCGTGTTGTCGAGGTCGTCGATATCGCTGTCGGTCGGTGCCGTTGCCTCGGCGGACGGGTCGGTGGGGTCAGCCAGGACGGTGGCCAGATCCCGGGACCGGTGGTCCGGGGCGGCGACGACGAAACCCCACTGGGCCAGATGCTCGGTCAGGAAGCTCGACTGCTCGGGGTACGAGGCAGACCCGTGGCTGAACAAGACGATGGGGAAGGCGCCGTCGGGGTCACCGCTGGGCGCGGTGTCTGTGGCCATGGGTGCGTTCAGGTACGAGTCGGTCTGCACCGCGTCGGGCATGCCGGTCAAGGCGGGGGACGTGGCCTCTGCCTCGGTCAGCCAGTGGCGGAGGTGGTAGGTGTAGGGCACCAGGCCCTGCACCGCCACTTTGTCCACCGGATACCACAGCTGGACCTGGTCGCCGTTGGCCATGACCACCCGGGCTGTCCCCGCCGCGTAGGGCCCGGGTTGGGCAAAACGGGTATCGGCCGCGGAGGTCGCCGAAGGCCCACCAGCGCCGCTCCCGGCGGTTCCCGACGAACAAGCGGTGGCCACCAGAGCCAGGATGACGGCGGCCATCCCGATGCTCGTGACCCTCGGCCCTCTTCCCGTCCATCGAGTGCTGCGGCCCGACGGCGTGCAATGAGCCGGTCGCCGGTGGCGTCGCCACCTGACCCCCCATCGATCGTCCATGGCCGGACGTCAGCTCGTCCGTCCGGGCCGCGCCGGCCTGTCGATGAGGTGGAGTCCGTCGGGGAGATCGGTCGGATCCGATACCACCGCCTCCAGCAGTTCCAACAGAGCCCGGGTGGGGGCGGAGGGAAGACCTCGGCTTCGCTGGGCCACGCCCACCCGGCGCCGGGGCAGCCCGATCACGGGCACCGGCTTGAACTGGGGCCGGAGGAACTTGGAAATGGCGGTGGCGGGGAGAATCGAGGGGCCGTAGCCCTCGAAAGTCAGCGAGGCGATGAGCCGCAGCCCGTCGATCTCGCCCGATGGCACCAACGTGATTCCCGCCGGCTTGGTGGCGGCGTCGAGCTCGTCCCGCATGGCCGTGCCCGGCAGCGGGAGGAGCAGTTCGAGCTCGGCCAGCTCGGCCAGCTGCACCGGGGTGTCCCGAAGGGCCAGGGGGTGGTCTTGCGGAACCACCAGGACCAGGTCCTCTTCGAACAGGATCTTGGCCACCAGGTCCTTGCCCGGCACGGGCAGGTTCAAGATGGCCAGGTCCAGCAGGCCGTTGGCCAGCTGGGGCTCGAGGCCGGTGGTAATGCCCTCGATGACCACCAGCCGTAGCTTGGGATGGTGTTTCCGGGCCGCCTCCATGACCTGGGGGACCAGCCAGCGGGCCGTGGTGCCGATCATGCCCACCCGAACCGAGCCGGCCACCTCGTCCTTGCAGGCGGCGACGTCGGAGACCAGGGCCTCCAGCTCGGAGAGCACCCGCCGGGCGCGGGCCACCACCACCCGGCCCTCTTCGGTGAGGTGCCCGTTGGTCCGGTCGACCAGGGGCGCACCGAGCTCTTGTTCGAGCCGGGCCACGTGAGCGGATATGTTCGACTGCACCGTCCCGAGGTGATCGGCGGCGGCGGAGAACGTCCGGTGATCGTCAATGGCGACTAGTGCTTGCAAGTGGCGTACTTCCATCACTCCATACGATAGGCGATATCTACAAAAACTGTTTGACAGATGTCGGAAGATCCTGCAGAATAGATCTCAGACCACAGGGATCAGGAACCCCCCTCCGTTCCTTGTCGTGTCAGAGTGAAGGGATCGCCCTCCCCCCCGGCGGTCCCTTCACCGCGTCCGGGGTCAATTTCGTGCTCAGGTCCGCCTGCGATCCGCTGGGATCCGGCTCTGGCCGGGTGGGCTCTGCGACCCTGGACAACCGGGCTCCGAGTTCCCCGATTTTCTCTGGTCCGGTGGTCTCCGTCGGCCTCAGCAGCGATAGCGTATGTCCATGGATCCGGCACACTCGGCGGTGTTCGTCGACCTCGACCGGACCCTCCTACGCACCGCCAGCGGGCCCGTGCTGCAAGCGGCGCTGATGGCTGAGGGGGTGCTCACGCCTGGGCGGGGAGTTCCGGGCGACTTCCTGCTCTATGCCTTCTACGATCGCTTCGGTGAGACGGTGCCGTTCATCGCCCTGGCCCGGGCGGCGGCCCGGATCATGCGGGGCCGGTCGGCAGAGGAGACCCGGCGGGCGGGCAAGGCGGCCACCGCCCAGTTGATCGACCTCGTCCAGCCCTACGCGCTCGAGGTTCTGGCCGAGCATCGTCGGGCCGGCCGTCGCTTGGTCCTGGCCACCACCACGCCGATCGACCTCATCGACCCGCTGGCCGTTGCCCTGGGGTTCGACGCCGTGGTGGCCACCAAGTACCAGATCGTCGACGGGCTCTACACCGGTCGGCTCGATGGCGGATTCGTGTGGGGGGCCGGAAAGCGGGCGGCGGTGCGACGGTGGGCCTCGGAGCAGGACATCGATCTTGCCTCGAGCCATGCCTATTCCGACAGCCTGTTCGATGTGCCATTGCTGAGCCTGGTCGGGCACCCTCACACCTTGAATGCCGATCCTCGATTGGCGGCGGTGGCCGTGGCTCGACGATGGCCCTTGGAGTACTGGGATCGGGCCCCTGGCGTCCCGTCCATCCTGGGACTGGAGCCGTATCACCTCATACGGCCCTTCGTCCGGACCGAGGCGTTCCCCTACGCACGCTTCGACATCACCGGCGTGGACCATGTGCCCCCCAGCGGACCAGTCCTCCTGGCTTCGAACCACCGCAGCTACTTCGACGTCGCCGCTCTGGCCATCGTGGCGGCCCGGATCGGCCGCCCCGTTCGGTTCATGGGCAAACAGGAGCTGTTCGACGCACCGGTGATCGGGCGGATCGCTCGCGCCCTGGGCGGAATCCCCGTGAACCGCGACGCGCACTCCGGGGCCCCGATGCGCGAGGCGGCCGCCGCCCTGCGAGGGGGCGAGGTGGTCCTGGTCCTGCCCCAGGGGACCATCCCCCGGGGTGACGCCTTCTTCGATCCGGTGCTGCGGGGCAAAACCGGCGTAGCCCGTCTGGCCGCCGAGACCGGAGCGGCGGTGTTGCCGGTCGGTCTTTGGGGAACAGAGCAGGTATGGCCTCGCTCGTCGTCCATCCCGAACATGACGACGGTGCTCCGGCCACCGATGGTCACTGTCAGAGTCGGTGCGCCCGTGTCGCTGGGCGGCGAGGACGCAGTGGCTGATACGCAGACGGTGATGGCCGCCATCGTCGACCTCCTGCCCGATGAGGCCCGCGAGGAGCACACGCCTACGGCGGACGAATTGAGCCGGACCAGACCCAAGCAGTGACTATCTCGAAGTCCTCCTCGTCGTTACCGGCTGCTGACCTGACCCTGCGCGCAGCTACGGCGATCCGGACGGCCTCGACCATCAACGGCCTGTCCCGGTTGTTCGGTCGCGGCAGCGGCACGGTGATCGGTGGCCGGGCCGGACTGGCCATGGATCCCCACCTGCTCTCGACGCTGGCCCAGGGCCGACGGGTGGCGTTGGTGAGCGGGACCAACGGCAAGACGACCACCACCCGCCTCCTGGCTGCGGCGGTGAGCGCTGGTGGCCTGGCGGTGGCCACCAACACCACCGGGTCGAACATGCCACCGGGGCACGTGGCCGCCCTGATCGGCACCGAGCCCACCGCTGCCGCGGTGCTCGAGGTGGACGAGAGCTATCTGGGGCAACTCATCGACGACACCCGGCCCGCAGTGGTCCTGCTGCTCAACCTGTCCCGGGACCAGCTCGACCGGATCGCCGAGGTGCGGATCCTGGCCGATCGCTGGCGCCAGGCCCTCGTCGGCCTGGACGAGGACGCTCCCACCCAGGTGGTGGCCAACGCCGACGATCCCATGGTGGCCTGGGCCGCCACCTCGGCTCGCAATGTGCACTGGGTGGGCGCCGGGCAGGTCTGGCGCGAGGACGCGGTGGGCTGTCCCTCCTGCGGGGGCCGGATCGAGTTCGACGAGTCCGGCGGCTGGGCGTGCGATACGTGTGAGTTCCGCAGACCCACGTGCCGGGCCTGGCTGGAGGGCACCGAGCTCGTCCTGGCCGACGGCTCCCGGCACGCGGTGGCCTTGGGAGTGCCCGGACAGTTCAACCGGGCCAATGCGGCGATGGTGGTCACCGCGTTGGCCTGCATGGATGATCGCTGGGACGGGAGTCCGGGGCGCACGGTTGACGATGCGCTGGCCGCCATGGCCACGGTCGAGGAAGTGGCCGGTCGTTTCTCCACCGTGGTCAGAGGTGGCGTTGACGTGCGCCTGCTCCTGGCCAAGAACCCGGCCGGGTGGACGGCACTGTTCGACCTGCTCGACGAGTCGGGGGGTGCGGCGCTTCCCACCGTCCTCTCGGTCAATGCCCGCATCGCCGACGGCCTGGACACGAGCTGGTTGTGGGACGTCCCTTTCGAGCGTCTCCGCGGGCGAACGGTGGTGGCCACCGGCGAACGGTGCCGGGACCTCGCCGTGCGGCTCCGGTACGCCGAGGTCGCCCACACCGTGGTGCCCGATCCTGTCGCCGCGCTGGACGTGGCCATCCAGGGCACGAACGGCACTGAGGTGGAGTTCGTCGGCAACTACACGGCCTTCGCCGTGCTGCGGGGCCGGCTTTGAGCACCCCGACCTCGCCGCTGACCGTGGTGGTGGTGTTCCCCGACCTCCTCGGCACCTATGGCGACGGCGGCAACGGGCTGGTTCTGGCCCGGAGAGCGGCGTGGCGCGGCATCGACGTGGAACTGGTCGAGGCGACATCGGACCGACCCATTCCGTCGGGAGACATCTACTGCCTGGGTGGGGGCGAGGACGGTCCTCAGGTCCGGGCATCGAGGACGCTCATCGCCGATGGAACGGTGGGTCGGGCGGTGGAAAATGGTGCCGTCGTGCTCGGCGTGTGCGCCGGCTTCCAGTTGCTCGGCCGCTCGTTCCCCGATGCTGGTGGAGTACCGCATGTCGGCCTGGGGCTCCTCGACGTGACCACCAGGAAGGGAACCGATCTCCGGGCCGTCGGGGAGCTGGTGGCCGAACCGACCACCGACGCCCCGATCTGTGCCGACGGGACAGCGCTGCCCCCGCTGATCGGGTTCGAGAACCACGGTGGGGTCACTTCCATCGGCCCTGAGGCGGTGCCGCTGGCCCGCGTCGTGCACGGCATTGGGAACGGGGATGGGAAGCGCTGGGAGGGTGCGTGGTCCAACCGGGTGGTGGGAACCTACCTGCACGGCCCGGTCCTGCCCCGGAATCCGGTGCTGGCCGATCTCCTGCTGGGCTGGGCCACGGGGGCCGATGGTCCGCTCGACCGGCTGGAGGACATCGAGGAGCAGATCCTCCGGGCCGAGCGGACCGCGGCCGCCCCGAGCGCGTCGGGTGGCCCCCCTCGCGGGTTACGTCGCCGCCGGTTCAGCGCCCGTCGCTGATCCTGTTCACCGGGCCCTCCCGGTTTGCCCCGCTGGCCGGCTGAGTCCGGTTTACCTGGTGTGGAGGGGCCACTCGTTGTCATCGGGAGCTGTGCTGAACGCGCCTTCCCGCGAGGGGAGGGCCCACGAGCGACGCCACGGGGCGACCGACGGTCCCTGCAGGGCCGGCGTGGTGCCGGCGGCTGCCTGCTTCCTGGCCGTCCACCAGTCGCTCGACACCTCGTCGGCCAGCGCCGCCACCGCGGCCTCGATCCGGATGCCGAACTTGCGGGCGTCCTCGCCCTCGTCGGGTTGCAGCGGCGATCCGAACAGCACGGTCGTCGGGGTGCGGCGGAGTCCCCCCCCGCCCTTGGGCAGGATGTGCCGGGTCCCCTCCAGGTGGACGGGAATCACGGGCCGGCCGGTGCGGGCGGCCAGGTATGCGGCACCGCCCCGGAACGTCTGCCCCCACCCGTCCGGTGACCGTCCTCCCTCGGGGAAGATCACCAGGTTCCAGTCGTCGGCCAGGAGGTCGGCGGCCAGGGCGGCGGAGCGCCTGTTCACCTTGGACCGCTCGATGGGGATGGCGGCCAGCGAGAAGGCCCACAGGTCGGCCTTCCAACGGCGGTCGAAGAAGTAGTCGGCTGCTGCCGCCACCACCGTGCGGTGGCGGAACCGGACGGGGAGCGATGACAGCAGCAGGGCGGTGTCGACGTGACTGACGTGGTTGGCGGCGAAGATGACCGGGGCCTCGACATCATTGAGGTACTCGGCCCCGCGAATGTCCGGCGAGGCGATCACCTTGGTCAGAGGGCGGGTGACATTGTCGAGGAGCATGGCTCTGGCCAGTCGGACCGGGTACTTCCGGGACCAGGAAGTGTCGTAGTCGGCCCCGAGGTGGTGTTCGGGGGCGGGACGAGGGATGCTCTCGGGCCAGCTGGGCGGGGCCAGCGGGAACCGGGCCCGTCCGGCCCGGGAGGCGATGCCCGAGGGGGCGAAGCGCTGCACCGTCCGTCCAGCCATGCCCCGCAGGCCGGTGCCCAAGGCGGCGTCGGCCTGGACGGCGCGCCGCGGACGCAACGACGAGGTCGACGATCTCGAAGGGCTCACTGCACGTCGGCCATGAGGATGGGGGGCGCATGCAGATGGGTCAGCGTCGGCGAGGGGCCCACCACGTCCTTGGCCATCTCGAGCGCATCCGTCAGGGTGGAAGACACGCGGAATCCGAGG
>DASXMT010000040.1:0-8917 GCA_036495505.1 Acidimicrobiales bacterium
CACCGTGGCCAGCAAGATCCTGCCCAAGGTGGGTCCGCGGTGGATCATGGTGGTCGGCCTCGGCGTTGCTTCGTTGGGGATGTTCTGGCTGACCCAAATCGGCGTGAACACCTCGTTTGCCGCCCACGTCCTGCCGGCCGAGATCCTCATCAGCCTGGGAATGGGAATGGCCTTCGTGCCCTTGAGCAGTACCGCACTGCACGGGGTCAGCAATCACGACGCCGGGGTGGCGAGCGCCATGGTGAACACGACCCAGCAGGTGGGAGGGTCTCTCGGCACCGCGCTGTTGAACACCCTGGCCGCCTCGGCCACTGCGGCCTATGTGGGCTCACACGTCCCGGGAGCGGCCACCGTTGCCGCCGGCCAGGTGCACGGCTACTCGGTGGGCGCCCTGGTCGGTGGGGTCATCCTCGCCGTTGCCGCCCTTGCGGCGTTCCTCCTGGTCAAGCCGGGGCGACATGACGTCGTCGCCACCGAGGCCGTCCTCGAGCCGGCCAGCGTTCCCGCCTAGGGAGCCCACCAGGGCAAGTCTTTTGCCCGGAACCTCTTGACGAGGCTAACGCTGTTAGCTACCCTGGAAGCTAACAGCGTTAGCCCCTAGGAGGTCACCATGTCGTCAACTCCCTCGAACCAGGAATCACCCCAGGCGCCGGTCCCGCATTACCGCAAGCCGGGATGGTTCACCAAGCACCTGTTCAACAACGTGGTGGCCGGACTCACCCGCGCCGGCATCAGCATCTGGGGCAGCCGGGTCCTCGAGGTGAAGGGCCGCACCACCGGGCAGCCCCATCGGATCCCGGTCAACCTGTTGGACCTGGACGGGCGCCAGTATCTGGTCTCGGCACGGGGGAACGGCCAGTGGGTCCGCAACGTCCGGGCCGCCCGCGGTCACCTCGGGCTCCTGGTCGGCCGGCGGCGTCAGGAGTGGGTCGCCACCGAGCTGCCCGATGATGCCAAGGTCGACGTCCTGCGGGCCTACCTCCGCCGCTGGAAGGCAGAGGTAGGCGTGTTCTTCGACGGGGTCGACGCCGACTCCAGCGCCGAAGAGATCCGGGCCATCGCGGCCAAGCATCCTGTGTTCGTGCTCGCCCCCGCTTCGTGAGCGCCGCCAGCCACCCTGCACCCCCACCGGCGACGGTGCGCTCGCCCCGGGCCGCCCAGGTGGTCGAAGCCGCCCGCCAGCTACTCGAGTCCAAAGGCCCCGACGCGCTGACCATGCGACGGCTGGGCGACGTGGTCGGCATCCGGGCCCCGTCCATCTACAAGCACTTCCCGGGCAAACCGGCGGTCGAGCTGGCCATGATCGAAGACGCCATGGTGGAGCTGGGAACTGCGCTGCACAGGGCCGTGGTCGGGGCGACCAGGGGCGAGGCGGTCGCTGCCCTCCTCGTGGCCTATCGGGCCACCGCCGTTGCCCACCCCAACCTGTACCGGCTGGCCACCAGCGCCGGGCTCCCCCGCCAGGACATGGCCGAGGGACTCGAGGACTGGGCGGGTGAGCCCTTCTATCTGGCCACCGGCGATCCCCATCAGGCCCAGGCCCTCTGGGCCTTTGCCCACGGCATGGTCATCTTGGAGCTGGACCATCGGTTTCTGCCCGACTCCGACCTCGACCGGACCTGGGCAGCAGGGGCGGCGGCCTTCGTGACCACCGTCCCGGTCTGACCAAGGGGTTCATGCACTCCCGGTCTTCTGACCGGGCCAGGTCGTGTCACCGACTACCGGGCGGCATGCTCCGCAGGGATCGTCCCGAGCCGACCGGCCTGGTAGTCCTGGAACGCTTCGGCCACTTCCTCCTTGGTGTTCATCACGAACGGCCCGTAGGCGTAGACCGGCTCCCCGATGGGCCGACCACCGAGGACCAGCACCTCGAGCTGGGGCGACCGCGACTCCTGGGCCGTATCGGCCGTCACCGTGATCGTGCCCCCGTCGCCGAAGACGGCCAACTGGCCGGCATGGACCGGTCGGCGCTCGTCACCCACCGTGCCCTGACCGGACAAGACATAGACCAGCGCGTTGAAGTCGCGCCGCCACGGAAGCACCAGACGGGATCCCGGTTCCACGGTGGCGTGCAGCATGGTCATGGGCGAGTAGGTCGCACCCGGGCCGGCATGGTCGTCCACGTCGCCGGCGATGAGACGGACCAGGGATCCGCCGTCAGGAGAGGACAGGAGGGCCACGTTCCCCGCTCCGATGTCCTGGTAGCGGGGGTCCACCCACTTCTGCGCCCGGGGCAGGTTGACCCAGAGCTGCACCCCGTGGAACAGTCCGCCGCTGGTCACCAGTTCCTCCGGTGGTGCTTCGATGTGCAAGATGCCTGATCCGGCCGTCATCCACTGGGTGCCCCCGTTGGTGATGAGCCCGCCACCGCCGATGGAGTCGCGGTGCCGGAACGTGCCGTCGATCATGTAGGTGACCGTCTCGAAACCCCGGTGGGGATGCCACGGCGTGCCATTGGGCTCGCCGGGGGCGTACTCCACCTCGCCCATCTGGTCCATGTGCACGAAGGGATCGAGAAAACGGCGATCGACGCCGGCGAAGGCGCGGCGTACCGGAAAGCCCTCCCCCTCGAACCCTGCCGGCGCGGTGGTGATCCCCAGCACCGGTCGGCTGATCGCCGTCGGGCCCTCGGGCACCGCGATGCGCGGAAGCGAACGGACATCTGCAACGGTGACAGCCGGCATGGCACTCTCCTCGGTCGGGATGGCCACCACGGCGGTGGCACGCTCCGCGTACACGACGTACAACGTTAGTTGCACGCGCAACATTCCCAGGCCGGGGAACCCGTGCCCGGGCGACGCATCGTGGGTCCATCGGGGCGAACAGGCCCGAGAGCGGACCCTCCCATGCGCGGCCAACCGATGCGAGCGGATAGCGTTTGCCCTGATTGCGACGTCAAAGACGGAAGCGGCGACGACGGGGGACCTATGAGCACCGCCAAGCGAGCGACCATCGAGGGAACGGCTGCCCCGGGCTTCGACGCCGTACGCGAGGCCTTCGCCGCCAACTTCACAGAGCGGGGCGATCAGGGCGCGTCGATGTGCATCTACCGCCACGGGGTCCCCGTGGTCGACCTCTGGGGCGGCCTCACCGATCCTGCCTCGGATCAGCCCTATGCGGGGGACACCCTGCAGCTGGTGTTCTCCACCACCAAAGGGGCCACAGCCGTCTGCGCCAACCTGCTGATCGAACGAGGCCTGCTCGATCCGTCGGCTCCGGTGGCCGAGTACTGGCCGGAGTTCGCCGCCGCGGGCAAGGCGGGGATCCCCGTGGAGTGGCTGCTGACCCACCAGAGCGGTCTTCCGGCCATCGATGCCACCTTGACCCTGTCCGAAGTGCTGGCCTGGGACCCCATCGTCGAAGCGCTGGCCGACCAGAAGCCACTGTGGGAGCCGGGGACCGCTCACGGCTACCACGCCCTGACCTTCGGGTGGCTGGTGGGCGAACTGGTCCGCCGGGTGAGCGGGATGACCATCGGTTCGTTCTTCGCCCGCGAGGTGGCCGGACCGCTCGACTTGGAGTTCTGGATCGGCCTGCCTCCGACAGAGGAGCACCGGGTCGCACCGCTGACCATGTCCCTCGACTACCTCGCCGACATGGATCCCGAGGAACTGGCCACCATGGCCGCCTCGTTCGGGCCCGACGGCCTCGGGACCAGGGCGCTGTTCCTCAACGGGGCCTTCGGCGACTTCGGCCAGGGCGGCGGCCCGTTCAACCTTCCCGAGCTCCATGCCGCCGAGGTTCCCGCGGCCAACGGGATCACCACGGCCCGTTCCCTGGCCCGCTTGTACGCCGGGCTCATCGGGGAGGTCGATGGGGTGCGCATCCTGGGGCCGGACACGGTCGCCGACATGTCCCGGTCACGAACGACCGGAACCGATCTGGTCCTCGGAGCCGCGTCCAAGTTCGGCCTGGGCATGATGTGCGACTCGCCCTTCACCCCCCTGCTGGGGGCGGGCGGGTTCGGTCACTTCGGAGCAGGCGGCTCGGTGGGCTTTGCCCATCCCGAGTCAGGCATCTCCTTCGGCTACGTGATGAACCAGATGCGTCTGAGCGTGGCCGGCGACGACCGCACCACCGTCCTGATCGACGCCATCCGCAGGTCCATCGCGTAATGATGGGGACGTGGAACGGCGCAAGGGCTCTGGGCAACGGCCAGGACGGCACTCCCTGGTAGCCATGTGCCGGGCCGAGAAGCGTCAGAGGTCGAGTAAGTGATGCGCCATCGAGGCACCGACGCCCGCACCGCCGCCCAGGAGCCGATTGAGCCGACGCCCTCGCCCGCCGATATCGGGCGGGTGCTGCGGGAAACGCGCGAGGCGCAGGGGCTCGACCTCCTGACTGTTCACGACCGGCTCGGTCGTCCCATCACCCAGCTGGAGGCGCTCGAGGGCGGCGACCTGAGCCGCCTGCACAATCAGGCGTTCGCACTGTCGACGCTCCGGCGTTACGCCCGCTTCTTGTCCCTGGACGGCGACGCACTGGCCCTGCAGTTCATGGAGAGCTTGTCCGCCGTGGTGGGGGCCCCCACTGGCGCGGTCGGGGCGACCACCGGTGTGGTGGCCGTGGGCGGCCCGGACCCGGACCCGGACCACCTGCGGGCCTTCACCCAAACCGGTCCCGTCCCTCGGGTGGGCGGCAACAGCCACGGTTTCAACGGGTCGGCGTTCGGGACAGGGGGGCCGCCGACGGGGACCCTGTCGGTCATACCCCGCGAGCAGATCAAAGAGACCAGGAAGATCCAGCGCAAGGTGAGACGCACCCGACGAGCGCCGGTGGTGCTCCGTCTGGCCACGTGGCTGGTCTTGGTGGCCTTGCTGGTGGCCCTGGCCGGCGTGGGCATCCGCCACTGGCAACCCCAGCTCCTGGTCCAGTGGCACATCGTCCCGCCCAACGGGGCGCTGTACGTGCCCCCCACCACGAGCGCCACCACCAACCCCCACCCCGTGGCCCCGGTCACGGTGAAACTGGCCAGCACCGACAGCCTGACCACGGCCACGTACACGGTCAGCGCCGCTCACTTCGATGTGATCCTGACCACCACCGCCCCGTGTTATGTCGAGATCACCAGTCCGGCGTCGGTCAACCCCATCGTGGAGGACGTGCAGCCGGGCGGCGTCACCAAGTCCTATCCGGCCGACGGGTCCCTGACCGTGAACGTCGGCGCCGCCGAGGTATCGATCAGTGTGTCAGTGAACGGCAAGAGCGCCTTCAAGACCGTCCCCACGTACGCCCCGTTCTCATACACCTTCAACTCGGCCCCCGGGGCGTAGCCGGGTCAGCTAATCGTCTTGGGCAGGCCGGAGTCGACGATGGCTTCGACCCACGGATAGCGCAACGGGTCGATGTGCACGAAGGGGGCGTCGACCACCACGGTGGCATCGCGGTGGTGGGGTGCAGCCGCACGGATGGCCGTTGTCCGCCCGGCCACATCGCCCTCCAGGAACACCAGGTCGAGTTGGTCCCCGTCGCCACCGGCGAATTCGAGGCTGATCACGCCATGGACGCCCTCGAGCCCCGCCACCTGGTTCGACCACTCGTGGTGGTACCAGGAATGGACCTCGTCGCTTCCTCGGCGGCGCACCATGAGGATCCCGTTGTGGCCGACGAAGGGCACGTCGATCGGCGGAAGGGCCAGCTCGGGCGAGGACACGGCGGAGACGAGCTCGAGTGCGCCACCGTCGCGGACCACCTTCTTGTCGGCCGGGAAGTTCATCCGGTCGGTGGCATAGAGCACCTCTCGGAGCTCGGCCATGGACGCCACCACCTCCAGAGGGGGTTGGCACAGCGTGTAGATGGTGACGAAGCTGCCCCGACCCTCGGCGAGTGGTGAGGACGGATCGGCGACGCGCAGCGCATGAAGGTCGGGCGGGGCGGCGTAGCGATGGCCGGCCATCACCCCGTCCAACGAGACGTTGGGGGGCACGTGCTCCAGGTCGTACCAGCGGTTGAACGCCTCGATGCTGTCGGCGTCGCAGTCGAGCACTGCGCAGATCACTCCGGTTGCTTGCATGTTCCCCCTGTCCGGTCAGGCCACGTGTCGATCATCGATCATGCAGCCGCGGCCCGGCGATAGGGGCCCACCACCGCCTCGGCCAACCAGGCCAGCTCCTCCTGGCAGGCCGACAAGGTACGGCCGCGACAACCCAGGCTCAGCCAGGTCACCCCGAGATCCTCGTAGGCGGCTAGCCGCTCGCGGAATCGCTCACCGTCGGGGTCCCCCTCGGGGTCGGGCTGGTCGAAGGAGGCAAAGGCGATGTCGAATTTCCCGGTCAGTCCGGTCTGGGCCCGAAGGCGATGGACCTCGTCGATGCCTGCCTTCAAATCGTCCAGCGTGGTGAGGGCGGGGCTCCCGGTGATGGCGGCCATGACTTCGGGCTGGGGGAAGGGCAGCCACCCATCGGCCAGGAGGGCGGCGCGGCGCTTGGCCGCGGCGCTGTTGCCGCCCACCCAGATCGGGGGTCGTGGCCGCTGGACGGGCACGGGGACCATGGTGTGACCGTGGGCCGGATAGAAGGTGCCGTCGCGATCCACCGACTTCCCGCTCCACGCCGCGGTCATGGCCTCGATGGCCTCGTCGAATCGCTTCCCCCGGGTGGAGAAGTCGGCACCCAGCACACCGAACTCGGCCCGCAGGTACCCGGCCCCCATGCCCACGATGACCCGGCCCCCCGAGAGGACATCGAGGCTGGCGATGGAGCGGGCGGCCAGATAGGGGTTCCGGTAGCCGGCAACCAACAAGTTGGTCCGCAACCCGATGGTCGAGGTGACTGCGGACATGGAACTGAGGGCCACGAACGGGTCGAAGGCGTGGTGGCCGCCGGTGGCCAACCAGGAGTCCTCGGGAAACGGGTGATCGGTCACGTTCACGGCATCGAGGCCGGCTTGTTCGGCGGCCACTGCGAAGTCGTTCAGCTTCCCCTCCCCCACCCATGTCTCGAAGTGCTTGATGGCGCCGCTCGGGACACCGACGTCGAACTTCATCACCACGAACTCCCCACTTCTCTGCGCCGATAGCGGCACCGCGCTCGCTCCCGACCGACTATCGCGCCGACGGGTCGTCGTCGGCCAGACGGGAAACGACGCCGGCAGACCAGAGGCAGGCCCGAGCCGGGTGGGCCTACGATGCCGGCATGCCGCTCGATCCTGCTGTCGTCGACCCCTCCCATACGGCCATCGTCATGAACGAGATCCAGCGGGGGACGGTGGGCGACCGGTCGTCGCTGCCCGCGCTGGTGGAGGCGGCCGCCCCCATGGTCACCGATGTGGCCCGGCTGGTGCGGGCCGGCCGAGCGGCCGGGGTGGAGATCGTGCATTGCGTGGCCGCCGCCCGGGTGGACATGAAGGGCTCCATGGGCAACACCGTGTTCGCGGCCAAGGCCAAGAAGGCGGCGCAGACCACACCCCGGGACCCGGTCGAGCTGGCCGAGTTCGCCGAGGTGGTGCCCGAGATCGGCGTGGAACCGGGGGACCTGGTGATGAGCCGCCTGCACTCCATGGCCCCCATGACCGATACGGGACTGGACATCGTGCTGCGGAACATGGGGATCACCACGGTGATTGCCGCCGGCGTCTCGCTCAACCTCGGGGTCATGGGCCTGGTCATCGAGGCAGCAAGCCGGTCGTACAACGTGGTGATCCCGAGGGATGCCACTGTGGGCGTGCCCCCCGAATACGGCGAGATGGTCCTCCAGAACTCGCTCTCGCTCCTGGCCCGGATCAGTAGCGTCCAAGAGCTCGTCGACATCTGGTCCTGATGGCGGGCGGGCCCTCCCGCTCCGACGCCCGCAACCGTTGATCCCGAACCGTTGATCAAGGAGATCTCGTGCCCAACAACACGTCGCCCATGAAGATCTACGTGGCCCTACCGGGCAACCACCACATGCCCGGGACCGCGGAGTGGGAGCGCCGGCTCCACGCTCCCGACTTCCAGCGCATCGCCAGGGCCATCGACGAATTGGGATACGACGCCATCACCACCTCCGAGCACTTCGCCATGCCCACGGAGGAAGTCCCCCGTCTCGGGCCCTACTGGATGCAGGGTCTCACCGTGATGGCCTTCTTGGCCGGCGCAACGTCCCGGGTCCGAGTCGATGCCACGGTGCTGGTGCTCCCGTACCACCACCCGCTGTCGTTAGCCAAGGCCGTCACCACCATGGACACGCTTTCGGGTGGGCGGGTCAACCTCTCGGTCGGCGTGGGCCACGCCGTGGCCGAGTTCGCCGCCCTCGGGGTGAGCTTCGCCGATCGCGGGGCCATCGCCGACGAGATGCTGGCGGCCATGGTCGAACTGTGGACAGCCGACGAACCCGTCTACCACGGCCGGTTCTTCGACATCGAGGGCGTGGCCTTCGAGCCCAAGCCCGTGCAGTCGCCCCGTCCCCCCATTTACATCGGGGGCAACTCCAAGCCGGCACTGCGCCGGGCCGCCCGCCACGACGGCTGGCAGCCCAACCCCACCGACTTCTCGCTGGCCGACATGCCGCCCCTCCTCGAGTACCTGTACGCCCAGCCCGAGTACGCCGGCAAGAAAGACGGCTTCGACATCTGCTGGCTGGGCTCGCCCCCACTGTGGGAGGCCGGCGACTTCGCCGCAGCCTCCCCGGCCGTCCTGGAGGCCTACCGGGACCGGATGATCGACTGGTGCGCCCAGCTCAGAGGCTAGGATGTCACCCGGACCTCGCTGCCCGTGCCCCCCACCACCTCGGTCGAGGAGTACATCGACCACCTCCGGTGGTTCGACCAGGAGGTGGCGCCCCGGCTCCGGGTCTAGCCGGCTCGGTCGAGCGCCGCGCGGTCAGGCCCGGCTCGGGGTGAGCAGGACGAGGGGGACGTCGCGCCCCAGCAGCGCCGTCTGGTCCTGGTAGCGCCGGAGATCGGGGTGCTGTTCGGCCACCGACTCGAACACCTCGGCCCG
>DASXMT010000041.1:0-2920 GCA_036495505.1 Acidimicrobiales bacterium
CCGTACGAGGCGAACTCGGACACGGCGGCGTCGAGCAATTTGGCGATGGTCCGCCGACCGTGGGCGCGGGTGGTCCGGCTGGCCACGGTCAGGCTCCAGCGCCCAGATTCAGGGGACTCGGACGACTCGGTCGACCTCTCCGCCTCGGGCACCAGGTTTTTCGTCACGCGGCCTCCGCGATATGTCGTTGTTCCACCCTTGCCCGGCGTGGCCCCGTCAACCGCCAGCGCGGGTTCGAGGGAGGCCCAACCCGGCCTCGGCGATGATACTCCGGTGGATCTCGCTGGTACCGGCATAGATCCGGGTCACCTGGCTGTGCCGGTAGGCGTGCTCGATCTTGCCCAGGGTCTCGTCGCCCAGCCCGCGGCCGCGTTGGAGAGACGCCGGGCCGAAGATATCGAGGATCTCGCTGGTCGCCCGGGAGAACGCCTCCGAGGAATAGACCTTGGCCATCGAGCCCTCGACCAGGGGCCGCTGGCCCACCTGGTGCATCCAGCCGGCGCGCATGCCCAGGAGATCGGACATCTCGGCCTCGACGGCCGCCTGGGCCAGCCGGGTCCGGACGCCGGGGTCGTCGATCAACCGGGAGCCGTCGGCGTCGGGCTGGGAGGCCTGCTCGACAGCCACCGCCAGCACCTCGAGCGTCTCGCCGGCGTAGCTGCCGGAATGCTCCAGCTCGAGGGCGGCCGAGGCCACCGACCAACCCTGGTCAACCTCGCCCACCCGCAGGGCGTCGGGGATGCGGACCCCCTCGTAGGTGGTGATGTTGGTCCGCTCGCCCCCCAGCGTCTTGACCTCGGAGATCGAGAATCCGGCCGACGTGGTGGGCACCAGGAAGGTGGTCAGACCCCGGTGTTTCTTCGCATCGGGGTTGGTCCTCGTCAACAAGAACACGTAGTCGGCCACCTGGGCCAGCGTGGTGAACATCTTCTCGCCGTCGATCACCCACTCATCGCCGTCGCGCACCGCCCGGGTGCGGGCGGCGGCGGCGTCGGACCCCGAGTCGGGCTCGCTGTAGCCGAGGGCGATCACCACCTCGCCTCGCACCGCCGGCTTCATGATCGCCTCCTTCTGCTCGGGGGTCCCGAACATTCGGAGCGTGGCCGCGATGAGCATGGTCGTGCCAATGGCATCCATCGGGGCATCGGCATGGCGCAGCTCCTGGTTGAGCGCGACCTGCTCCAGCCAATTCCGGCCGCTGCCCCCCTCCTCCACCGGCCACCCGGCGGCAATCCACCCTCGGGCGCCCAGGGCCCGGGCGAAGTCGGCGTCGTAGTACGTTCCCGTCTCGGCCATGCGCTCGTGAATGTCCGAGCTCACGTTCTCGGCCAGGAACTCACGCGCTTCCTTGCGTACGGCGTCTGCGTCGGCGCCCAGGTCGAAATCCATGTCGTCCTCTTCTCCTCTATGCCGTCGCGAGCGACCGGGCCGGGCCCCACAGCAGGTCGGCCACGGACTCGAGCTCCTTGCGGCGGTCACCCACTTGCAAAGACCACGCCTTGATGCGACGGAAGTACAGCTGAATGTCGTACTCGAGCATGAACCCATAACCGCCGTGGAAGTGGAGCACCTCGTCGACGGCCTTCTGGGCTGCCTCGTCCGCTCCCACCAGGGCCATCTGGACCAACGGCCGCCACCGGTCGGTACGGGAGTCGATGGCCCAGGCCGCCTTGCGGGCCAGCAGCTGCGCTCCGTCGAGGGCGGTGGCGGCATCGGCCAGCCGGTGAGCGATGGTCTGGAACGAGGCGATGGGGACGCCGAAGGCGTACCGGTCGGTGGTGTAGGCCACCCCGATCTCCACGGAGCGCTTCCCGGCTCCGACCGATTGCGCGGCGACCAGGCCGTGCCACTCGAGGACGGCATCGGCAAAGGCGGCCGCAGCCTCTGGCCCGGCGGCCAGTTCGACGGCGTCTGCTGTCACCCGGCGATCGGCCACCGGCAGGCCGCCCAGGTTGTTGGGGAAAGACGTGGGGGCGTCGCCCCGCTGGGCAATCACGCGATCGCCATCGCGGGCCAGCACCACATCGGCTACCAGGCCGGCGGGCACCCAGCCGAGCCTGCCCTCGACGGCCGGGCGTGGGCTCAGGGTCACCGGCTCACCCGAGGCCAGCACCTCGGCCAGCAATCGGCGGGCCGGGTCGGTGTCCAACGCGGCCAGCAAGCGGGTGGCGGCCACGGACTCGGCCAGCGGCACAGGAACCACGAAAGCGCCGATGACCTCGCTCACCAGGACGGCGTCGAGAAAGAGACCGCCCGCCCCGCCCACGGCCTCAGGAAGGGACATGTCGACGCCGCCGAGCTCGCCCACTCGAGCCCAGAGCGCCGGAGAGAAGCCGGTCTCCTCGCTGGAGCGAACCACTTCGGTGCTGCACTCACGTTCGAACAACCCGCGGTATGCGCTCTGGAGTTGCTCTTGCTCATTCGAGAGCCCGAGGTCGAACATCTCTTCTCCTCTGATTGCTGGCCGCCAGCATAGCAAAACTGACAATTACGTCTACAATGCTCGTTCTCCAAGCCACCGATCGGGCCCCAGATGTTCAACATCGGAGGCAGCAGGACTGCTGACAGCCCGCAGCGTACGGCCACTCCGTGGAACGTTTCAGTCAGGTTGTGTATGTTGCCCGTACCGGCGGAGGCCGGAGTGATCGAGGGCCGTGGGGACCTGCCAGGCGAGGTTGGAGGTCGCTCGGCAAGGATATCCGGGTGCCGGTCGTCCACTCCCACGGCACTAGTGCCCACCAATCAACCCAGTACCAATCAACCCAGTACCAATCGACCCAGTACCAATCGACCCAGTACCAATCGACCCAGCACCAATCGACCCAGCACCAATCGATCCAGCACCAATCGATCCCGCACCCATCGACCCAGTACCCATCAAACGCCGTGAGATCCATCGGCGTACACACAAGCCCCTGGG
>DASXMT010000042.1:0-2586 GCA_036495505.1 Acidimicrobiales bacterium
CATGTTGACGGGCGTCACCGGGTGGGTAGCCAGGTAGTCGAAGATCTTGCGAACGACCGGGGCCGAGGCCTGGGCGCCATAACCACCCTCGTTGATCTCGCTGACCACCACGTACTGGGGGTTGGGCTCGGGGCCGAACCCCACGAACCAGGAGGTCGGCTCCTGGCCGTTGACGCTGGCCGTTCCCGTCTTCCCGCCGAGGGTGAAGGCTGCCTGGTCCCACGGGTCCCCGGCATCCCCCACGAAGCTGCCATACCCCGTCCCGCTCGGGTTGGCGATGACGCCCTCGAATCCGGTCAGCAGAGCCTGTGACGTCGATGGCGACAGGGCCACGTGGCCGGTGACCTTGGGGGCGACGGTGGAGACGGTCTTGCCGTCCGGGCTGACCACGCCGGCGGCCACCTCGGGGGCGTAGCGGGTGCCCCCGTTGGCAAACGTGGAATAGGCCACCGCTTGCTGCAGCGGAGTAATGACCGTCCCGCCCTGGCCGAAGGCCAGCTCCATGTTGTCACCGGTGTACCAGGTGTCGTTGGGGAACGCGGTGGGATTCTCAGAGTGGAGCTTTTGACGAACCGACTGCGAGTCGACGCGGCCGATCGACTCGTTGGGGATGTCGATGCCGGTGGGCTGCCCATAGCCGTACTGGCCCGCGGTGGTCTGGATGGGGTCGCTGCCGAATTGCGACTTTGCATCCCAGTACATCGCACCGATGTTGTAGAAGAACGTGTCGCTCGAGGCTGTGATGGCCTGGGTCACATTGATATCCCCGGCTGGCGTGTCCCCGATGTCGTCCTTCAGCGTGCACCCTGCCCCGCCGGTGCACCCAGGTGCCGTGAAGCTCCCGGTGTCGTCGAACGTGTAGTTCGGGTTGATCAGGCCGGTCTGCAGGGCGGAGGTGGCCGTGGCCAGCTTGAAGGTCGATCCGGGGGCCAGCTGGGAGTTGATGGCCCAGTTGTTCTGGGCTCCGCTGGCGGTGAGGGCATCCAGATTTGCTTGCGAGATGCCACCCGTCCAGATGCTCGGGTTATACGACGGATACGAGGACATAGCCAGGATGGCCCCGGTTTGGGGGTTCATCACCACCACCGATCCGTTGATGGCCGGCGGCAGGGCGTTGTTGTCGGCGGCGTCAGGCGTCTGGCGCACCGTGGCGATCTGGGTGGCCAGGGCGTCATCGGCTACTTGCTGGAGGCCCAGGTCGATGTTGGTGACCAGGTCGTTGCCGGACGCGGCCGGCAGGGTCTTCAGCGTGCCCACCACCTGGCCCTCGGCGTCGACTTCGAGCTGCTGTTGGCCGGGCTTGCCTTGCAGGGCCGACTCGTACTGGTACTCGAGGCCACTTTGGCCCACCTGGTCCCCGGCCTGGTAACCCTGGCTGGCCAGGGTCTTCAGCTCACTGGCGTTGATGGCTCCCACGTACCCGAGGGTCTGGGCCGCCGGGTAGCCGCCGGCTGCGGGCCCGGGAAACTCGGTTTGTGGGTAGTTGCGCTCCGTCGTCTGGGTGATGCTCACCCCGGGAAACTCAGTGGGGTGCTCTTTGATGTACAGCACGTCGGCCAGTTGCGCTCCGGTCACCGTCGCGATGGGCACCGGCTTGTACGGGCTGTACTGCTTGTCGTTGATGACCTGGTTGACCTGGGCGACGGTTTCACCGAGGAGGGCGGCCAGGCTGCCGATCACCTCGGGATTCTGCACCGCGGTGACCCGGGACAGCGTGATCTGCTGGGTGACGATGTTGTTGACCAGCGGGGTGCCCGTTCGGTCCAGGATCTCGCCCCTGGTCGGCGGGATGCTCACTACCCGGATCTGGTTGGCCGAGACGGCATGGACGGCGGCGGGAGCCTGGAGCACCTGGAGGGCCCACAGCCGCAGCCCGAGAACTGCGAAGAGGGCGATGACCACCAGGCCGA
Source organism: Acidimicrobiales bacterium (assembly GCA_036495505.1). Lineage (GTDB taxonomy): Bacteria > Actinomycetota > Acidimicrobiia > Acidimicrobiales > RAAP-2 > DASXMT01. Next base: position 1,911 of record DASXMT010000042.1, read on the forward strand.
CGATGCGCAGTCGCAGCCCCGGGCGGGATGCTGTCGAATCGGGGGCGTCGAGCATGGAACCCACCGACACCCGGTTCTTGTGGATCTTCGGCTGCTTGGCGACCTTGCGGGGACCGAACCGATCGCGTTCAGGTCGGAGGTATTGCTTCGACCCGGCGATGGGGTGGCGAAGGGAGCGTTTCACTGGCGCCTATCCTGGCGGTCCCGACCGGCAGAGTGGGCGCGGCCCCGCACACGGCTGGGCCCCCAGAGCTCCGTCAACGGACACTTCCCATGGGGCCAACGACGCCGGGCATACCCTCGGCCGATACCTTGGGCAGCGCCCATCCGACCAGGCGAACGGCGGGCACGGCGATGATGGCATTGGCGATAGACACCACCAAGACGATGCCCACGATGTCCACATGAAGCATCTGGGGCTGGCCCAGGATCGATCCCACGGCGGCGTAGGCCACCTCGTAGACGGCACTCGCTCCTAGGGCGGCCAGCGGCGGCAGCCACCAGGCGGCCCGGTCCAGGGCCACGGTCGAGAGCCCGACCGCGAACCCGACCAGGCACCCGATTAGTGCAGAGAGGCCAAAGGGCGTGGGCAGGAAGAGGTCGGACACCATGCCGGCCCCGAAGCCCATGATGGCCCCCCGGGACGGACCCCCGATGATTCCCGCCGCGATCGGGA
>DASXMT010000043.1:0-5084 GCA_036495505.1 Acidimicrobiales bacterium
CCCACGACCCACGACCCACGACCGACGACCCACGACCGACGACCCACGACCGACGACCCACGACCCACGACCAGCATCGAGTACCTATGGCAATCGCGACAACCGTCCTAACGACTCACGAGTCTGACAACAGAGGCGCAGGCGGTGGATGGAGTGCTCGGTTCCGATTCCTTCGTGGGAGCGGCGTCCGCCGCCTGGCCGGGATCATCCTGGCCATTGTGGCTTGGGAGGTGCTCTCGGCCACCGGTGTGCTGGATCCGTTAATATTGCCGGGACCTGGCTCGGTGCTCTCAGCTGGCGGGCACATGATCGCCGACGGCGAGCTGCAGACCAATCTGTCGAGCTCGTTACAGCGGGTGTTCTGGGGCGTCCTGATCGGCCTCGTCGCCGGGGTGGGCATCTCCCTCTTCTCGGGGCTCTCCCAGTTGGGCGAGTCGCTGGTAGACGGGCCCATGCAAGTCGTCCGTGCCCTGCCGGTCATCGCCCTCCAGTCACTGTTCATCGTGTGGTTCGGCATCGGCGACGAGATGAAGGTCTTGATGATCGCGTTCGCCGTGTCCATTCCCATCTACATCAACACCTACGCCGGCATCCGCGGCGTCGATCGACGGTTCGTCGAGCTCGCCCACGGTGTCCGCCTCACCCGGTGGCAGCTCATCCGACGGGTTGTCCTTCCCGGAGCACTGCCCAACTTCCTCGTCGGGTTGCGCTATGCGTTGGCCGTGGCCTGGTTGGTGCTCATCTTCGGAGAAGAGGTCAACACCACAAGTGGTATCGGCAACTTGATCATCCAGGCTGGCCAGACCGGTGAGACGACCGTCATCATCGTGTGTCTCGTCGTCTACGGCGTCCTCGGCCTGCTTTCGGACTTCGTGGTCCGGCTCTTGGAACGGCGCGCCTTGGCCTGGCGGAGAGGACTGGGAACGGCATGATGAACCTGACCAAGACCAAGGCCGACAGAGCGGCCAGGCCGTCGACGCCGGATGGGGGGGTCGAGCAGCGGACCGACCTCTTGAACATGCTCGACGGGTTGTGGTCGACGCCGGTCGACGAGCGCCAGGTTGTCGTGCGCCTCGAAGGAGTTCGCCGGCACTTCGGCGATCACGTCGTCCTGGACGGGATCGACCTCGAGGTGCGGGCCGGTGAGTTCGTCTCGATCCTCGGCCGGAGCGGCACCGGCAAGAGCACGTTGCTCCGGGCCCTCGATGGGTTCGACCGTGAGGTAGCCGGCTACATCGAGGTACCCGAACGGAGAGCCGTGGTCTTCCAGGACGCACGGCTTCTCCCGTGGGCCCGCGTGCTCGACAACGTCGTGCTCGGTCTGAAGGGAAAGCGGGAGCGGGCCCGGGCCCGGGACGTGCTCGGAGAGGTTGATCTGACCGGTCACGAGAACGCATGGCCCGTCACCCTGTCGGGCGGGGAGGCCCAACGCGCTGCCTTGGCCCGTGCCCTGATCCGGGAGCCCCACCTCCTCTTGTTGGACGAGCCCTTCGGGGCCCTCGACGCGTTGACCCGGATCACGATGCACAGGCTGCTGCGGGCCATCTGCGATCGGCACAATCCGGCGGTCCTCCTGGTGACCCACGACGTCAACGAGGCGATCACACTGTCGGATCGGATCGTTGTCCTCGATCAGGGCAAGGTCATCTACGACGAGCCGGTCAAGTTGTCCGAACCCCGCGAATTGCATCACGAGGGGTTTGCCGCATTGCGTGAGCAGCTGCACGAACGGCTGGGCGTGGTGCTGCCGGGGGGAGAGGAGTCGGCGAGGGACGGGTTCGAGGAGCAGCACGCCAGTACCGGCTGACGGGGCGGACAGCATCGACCGCGGTGTGAGAACTTCTGGGCTCAAGCAACGGTGAGCGCCGCAAGGTCCGCCACCCATGGCCCTCAGTCAGACTGGGCGGTGTCCAGCGCGGCACGGAGGTCGTCCACGAGGTCGTCAACATCCTCGAGCCCGACCGAGAGGCGCAGCAGCGCCGGGTCGGGGGCGAGATTCGGGTCGGCCACCGACGCGTGGGTCATGCGGCGGGGATGCTCGATCAACGATTCCACCGCACCGAGCGACTCGGCCAACGTGAAGATCGACGTCGACTCGGCTACGGCCACGGCTCGAGGTTCGCCGCCTCGCACCGTGAACGAGACCATTGCTCCGAAGCGCCGCATCTGGGCTCTGGCAGTGGCGTGTCCGCGGTGTTCCGGAAGCCCTGGGTAGTACACCCGGTCCACCCCGGGATGGGCAGCCAACGCGTCGGCCACCCGGCTCGCATTGTCGCACTGCCGGTCCATTCGGACGGCCAGCGTCTTCACCCCACGCAGGACGAGGAAGCAGTCGAAGGGTCCGGGTACCGCGCCCGCCGCGTTCTGGACGAAGCCAATGCGCTCACCGAGCTCGGCGTCGGAAGTGGCGACGAATCCGCCGACCACATCGCTGTGGCCGCCCAGGTACTTCGTGGTCGAATGGACGACGATGTCGGCTCCCAGGGCAAGGGGCCTTTGTAGGTACGGGGTGGCGAAGGTGTTGTCCACCACGACCATGCCGCGTCGAGCATGGGCCACCTCGGCCACGGCGGCGATGTCGGCGATGCGCAACAGGGGGTTCGACGGGGTCTCCGCCCAGATCATCCGCGTCGTCGGCCGCCATGCCGCTGCTACCTCGGAAGGGTCCTCAAGCGGGACGGGGGTAAAGGTCAGACCGGAGCGCGAATGTACATCGGAGAGGAGCCGGTAGGTGCCCCCGTACGCGTCGTTGCCGATCAGGACGTGGTCACCGGGGGAGAGGAGCCGGAGGACGGCGTCCTCGCCTGCCAGCCCGCTGGCGAACGCAAACCCGTGGGTCGCGCCCTCCAGCACGGCCAGACAGGTCTCGAGTGCCGTCCTGGTGGGGTTGCCCGATCGGCTGTACTCGTATTCCTGGTTCTGGCCCACGCCCGATTGGGCAAAGGTGGACGTCTGGAAGATCGGAGTTACCACGGCGCCCGTCGTGGGCTCGGGCGGCTGGCCGGCGTGAATGGCGAGCGTCTCGAAGCCGGGTTCCCGCCGTTCGTCGATCACCGGGCCTCCATCGATGAGACGTGGTGGCAGCTGGAGGGCGCTATGGCTTGCTCGAACGGCCTCATGTGGTGCTGGGAGAGCGCTATGACTAGCTCGGGGGGCGCCATGGCTAGGCGTGATCCAGGAAGGCCAGGAGGTCCGAGCGGGTGAGAATGCCGACCGGATGACCCCCGTCGAGCACCAGAACAGCGGGAGAACCCTGCAGTCGCTCGGCGACGCGATCGACGCTCTCGCCCAGGCCCACCGTCGCTAGCGGGGACTCCATCACCGAGCTGACCGCTTGATCGAAGATTTCGGGATGATGGAGGCTCCTCTCCAGAATTTGCCGGTCGGAAACCGATCCGACCACTTCGGCCAAGGCCAGCGGGGGTTCGGCCTTGACCACCGGCAGCTGGGAGACCCCGTATTCCTGGAGGATCTCGACGGCACTTCGCACGCTCTCCGCTGGATGTACGTGGACCAATGGCGGCAGGCGGTCCCCCTTCTTGGCCAGGACCGCTTCGGCCGTCTCCCCTCGGGACCGGACGAAGCCGTGATCGGTCATCCATCCGTCGTCGTAGAGCTTGGAAAGGTACCCCCGCCCTGAGTCAGGGATCAGGACGAGGACGACATCGTCGGGGCCGAGGGACTTACCGATCTCGAGTGCGGCCCAGACCGCGGTGCCCGTCGACCCTCCGGCAAGTATCCCCTCTTCCTTGGTGATCCGATGGGCCATCACGAAGGAGTCGCGGTCAGAGACGGCGATCACCTCATCGGCGATCTGCGGGTCGTAGGTAGTCGGCCAGAAGTCCTCGCCAATCCCCTCGACCAGGTAGGGTCGCCCACCGCCGCCCGAATAGATGGACCCTTGGGGATCGGCGGCGATGATCTGGACGGCGGGATTCTGTGCCTTCAGATAGTGCCCCACGCCACTGATGGTGCCCCCAGTGCCTACGCCGGCGACGAAGTGGGTGATGCGCCCCGCCGTCTGCCGCCAGATCTCGGGGCCAGTGGTGCGTTCATGGGCTCGCGGGTTGCCCTCGTTGCCGTACTGGTTGGGCTGAAATGCCCCCGGCGTGGAGTCGGCAAGGCGTCGGGCAACGGAGTAGTAGGAATCGGGATGTTCGGGCGCCACTGCGGTGGGACAGACCACCACCTCCGCTCCGAACGCCCGCAAGAGCTGCCGTTTCTCCAACGCGATCTTGTCGGGCATGGTGAAGATGCAGTGATAGCCACGCTGCATGGCCACCATGGCCAAGCCGACACCCGTGTTCCCCGAGGTCGGCTCGACGATCGTGCCACCAGGGGCGAGGAGGCCTCGAGACTCGGCGTCGTTGATCATCTCCAACGCCGGTCGGTCCTTGACGCTGCCTCCCGGGTTGAGGTACTCGAGCTTGGCCAGCAGATGACACTGGAGATCGCGCCCGATCCGATCGAGGCGCACGAGGGGTGTATCGCCGATGAGATCGAGCACGGTGTCGGCGACGTCCATGGGCGGCCCGGGGTCGGTGATCGGGCACAACCCCACGCCGTCGGGCGGGACGACGGGGTCGTCGGTGAACAACACGGTGGGGAAGCCGGCTCGATGCGCCTCTGCCGCAATCCGTCCGGCGAGAGTCGTGTCGCCGCTGACCCCCACCAACCGGGGAATGTGACCCCGAAGCTCAGCGATGAGTGAAGACGTCATCTGCCCGTCTGGGACCCGTACGACCCGGTTCGCACGCGCAGTCAGGAGTCGGGGCGGTGTGTCGGTGCCGACCACGAGCAGCGTGTCCATGCGGGGAGGCAACATGTGCTCAGGTTTCCGGCCACATGGTGGTGGTCCCGCTCTGTGTGATCGTGCCTTCGACACCGATGCAGGATGGGTCGAACTCCGGCGTCAGGGCCCCCGGGAGGAACTGTGGTTGGCGCACGAGTTCGATGCTATCGGTGGCCATCGCTGCAGGAGCCGGCGACACGAGTCAGCGTCGGAAAGCCCTCCACAATCACATCCTGCCGAAATACATCTGCCAACCCTCCCCAGGTACATCTGCAAACCAGCGCCGAGGTAT
>DASXMT010000044.1:0-2847 GCA_036495505.1 Acidimicrobiales bacterium
GGTCGAGTCCGGAAAGCTCGATGAGCCCTTTGACGTCGAGGACATCGTCGTCGGTGAGCTCTTCGATGGCTGCGTCGGAACCAAGCGATGCGATCGACCCGGCCACGTAGATCACCGCCTCGTAGAGTGAATCGCCCAGTCCGTGCCCGGCGTTGCCCCCCACCAACAGGGTTCCGGCCTGGGCCATGAAGCCGGACATGGCACCCACGTCGCCTGCCACTGCCAGCGTACCGCCCTTGAGCGAGATCCCGGCCCGCAGGGATGCCGAGCCCTCGACGACGATGACCCCGCCGTGGGCGCTCGAACCGGCGCTCTGGGAGGCGGAGCCCCGGACCCGGATCGTCCCGCCCATGAGGTTCTCGCCCACCGACCAGCCGACGAATCCGTCCACGATGATCGTCGGTCCCGACCCATCGGCGCACCCCCCGAGGCCGCCGAGGAAGTACCCGGCGTTCCCCTCCACCGTGATGGTGATCTCGTTCGCCACCGACACGGCCAGGTTGTGCCGACCGCCGGGATCGCGGATCTGGGCGCTGTCCATGGGGGTCATGCCCCGCAGGTGGGCATTGATCTCGCGAACGGCCAACGAAGCGCAACTCATCGAGTCCATGTGTGGACCTCCTCGGGCTGTGGCTCGAACACGTCAGCACTGTCGATAAAAGGAAGGTGGGCCAGGGCCCGGTATTCCGAGGCCACGGCCACGTAGTCGGCGGTCTCGGCCACCACGGCCGGCTTGCAGGCGAAGGCGTCCCTGACCACCGACATCCCGGTGGCCGACCCGATCACCAGGGTGAAGAAGCCGTCCATTTCCTTCATCACCCAGCGGGTGGCCTCTTCGAGGTCATCGCCCCCTGCCAGCCGGGCGGCCAGGAAGCGGGCGCCGACCTCCGAGTCGTTGTCGGAGTCGAATTCGATGCCGTCGCTCATCAGGCGTCGTCGGACGCTGGCGTAGTTGGAAAAGGACCCGTTGTGCACGATGCAGAGATCCGGAGCCGGGACGAACGGATGAGAGTGCAGGGCGGTGACGGCGGATTCGGTGGCCATCCTGGTGTGGGCCACGGCCAGGTACCCGCTCCAGGACTCGACGTGGTTGCGCTCACAGGTCGCCTCCGGGCGGCCGGTGTCCTTCACGACCTGGAGGGCCTGCCCCGTGGCCAGGACCCTCACATCCGGCCACTGGGTGGCCAGGTATCCGATCAGGTCGGGGACTTCGCTCTCGCCCAGGTTGATCAACATGCCGGCCGGCAGGATGCTGGCATCAGATGCGAACCGGAGCTCCGTCGCCGCTCGCACCGATTCCCAATCGACCACCGAGTCGCTTCCGAGCGAGACCTTCCAGGGATGGCCGATCGGCCCGAGGGCGCCCGAAAAGACGTCCTTCTCGGAGTAGATGGCGATACCCGAAGAGTCAGGACCCCGGTCCGCCAGGGCGCCCACCATGGGGACCAGCAGCGTGCCGAGGTCCGGTTCGAGCGAAGGATTCTTGATCATCAGCCCTACGACGCCACACATCGTGTCTCCTCTCTCACGGTCGGTGGATCCTTCCTGGTCCGGTTCAGGCGCTTCTGACATACGGCGTGACGTAGCCGGGTGAAGGCAGCGGGAAGCGCAGGTCCGGGTCGTCGACAGGGGAGTCGCACACCAGTCTCGTGGGGACGACCCCGGCCCAGACCTCGAAGTCGTAGTCTTCGGGCTCGTCGAGTGGCCACCCCTCGCGGACCTTGGCCGACGACTCGTCGAGGGGGAGTTGCAGCAGCATCGTCGAGCGCAGCTCCTTCTCGGTCGGTTCCCGGGCGTCGGGGACTCTGCCCGGGATGATGTGGTTGACCAGGACATCCAGACCGGCGCGCTTCTCGTCGAGATCCCTCACTTCGGTGGCCTCACCGAGGATGACCACGGACCGGTAGTTGATGTCCGTGTTGTAGGTCGACCTCGCCACGACGATGCCGTCGATCAGGGTCACGGTCACGCAGATGTCACGGGCGGCGACACGGGCGTCCCGGAAGAACCGACTGGCAGCCGACCCGTGCAGGTAGAGGCTGTCGTGGCTCCGGCCGTATGCGAGGGGTATGACGACAGGGAAGCCCTTCTCCGTCTGCAGGCCGGCGTGGCACACGAAGCCCTCGTCCAAGATGGCGTTGACCGCCGACCGGTCGTAGACGGCCCGATGAGCATAGCGATGGAGGGTGGTCCTCTCCGACGCCGGGTCGCTCACCTGCCCGCCCGCTCCGTTGTCGGGATGACTGCTGGATCCATGGTGGGGGCGAGCGCGGTCACAAGAAACAGCGTTGCACATTAGGAAACGACTTGGGTTTCCGGAGTGTTACGAGATCGGGCGGAATGAGCGGCGTTAATCCCGAAGAAACAAAGTCCTCACAAATCAGAAACCCAAACCCGTTTCCCAGGGAGAAAACTAGTTGACCAATGAGGGATTGACGCCGAGGAGGCCGAATGGACCAAGCGGTTGGGTTGTCCACCAACGAAGAACTGTCGGCGGCCATTGACAAGGACGGAGTCGAATTTCTGTTCGCCATGTTCGTGGACCTGCACGGCAAGCCGTGCGCCAAGCTGGTCCCGGTCGCAGCCCTCGACCAGCTGTTGGAGGACGGGGCTGGTTTCGCCGGTTACGCCGCCGGGGCCATGGGGCAGATCCCGTCCTCCCCGGACATCGCGGCCATGCCCGACATCAGTTCGTACATGCCGGCACCGTGGTGCCCGGGACTCGGCATCGTGCAGTGTGATCCTCACGTCGAAGGGCAGCCGTGGCCCTATGCACCGAGGGTGATCCTGCGGACACATGTCGACAGGCTGAAGGAAGCCGGCTTCAACATGATGGTCGGCGCCGAA